>NZ_CALLYO010000498.1 GCF_937858865.1 uncultured Amaricoccus sp.
GCCATTGACCAGGCCCTTTCGCGGGCGCATCTGGCGGGGGCGCGGGGAGCGGGGGCAGGGTTGGCCGACTTCATCGAGCTCGATTGCGGACCGGGCGGCGGGCCGGCGCGGTTCGCCCGCCCGGTCGAGATCGTCGCCGCGCGGGGTCCGGACGAGGTGCCGGGCGCGCTCGCTGCGCTCGACCGGGCGCTCGCGGGCGGGCGGTGGGTCGCGGGCTATGCCGCCTACGAGCTCGGCTACTGCTTCGAGGCGCGCCTCCTGCCGCTGCTGCCGGCCGGCCGGCGGCTGCCGCTGGTCGAGTTCGGCGTCTTCGACGCGCCGGGGCCGGCGGTGCCGGCGGCGCCGGGCGGCTGGCTCGGGCCGCTCCGCCCGGAGTGGGACGCGGCCGCCCATGCCGCCGCCTTCGCGCGGGTCAGCGCCTATATCCGCGCCGGCGACATCTACCAGGCGAACCTGACGATGCCGCTCCGCGGCGGCTGGGGCGGGTCGCCGGCGGCGCTCTATGCCCGGCTGAGCGCCGGCCAGCCGGTCGGGCACGGGGCGCTGGTCGTGCTGCCGGGCGCGACGCTCCTCTCGCGCTCGCCCGAGCTCTTCTTCGCGCTCGACGGGGCGGGCGGGATCGAGGCGCGGCCGATGAAGGGGACGGCGCCGCGCGACCCCGACCCGGCGCGCGACGCGAGGCTGGCGGCGGCGCTCGGGCGCGACGAGAAGAACCGGGCGGAGAACCTGATGATCGTCGACCTCTTGCGCAACGACATCTCGCGCATCGCCGAGGTCGGCTCGGTCCGGGTGCCGGAGCTCTTCGCGGTGGAGAGCTACCGGACGGTGCACCAGATGGTGTCGCGGGTGACCGGGCGGCTGCTGCCGGGGACGAGGCTCTCGGCGGTGTTCGCCGCGCTCTTCCCCTGCGGGTCGGTGACCGGGGCGCCGAAGCTCCGCGCGATGGAGATCATCCGCGAGCTCGAGCCCTGGCCGCGCGACGCCTATTGCGGGGCGGTCGGCTGGGCGGGGCCGGACGGGCGGGCGTCGTTCAACGTGGCGATCCGCACGCTGGCGCTCTATCCGGGCGGGGAGGCCGTCCTCAACGTCGGGGGCGGCGTGGTGGCGGATTCGACCGCCGCGGCCGAATATGAGGAGGCCCTGTGGAAAGCGCGCTTCGCCGCTCCGCTCCCGCCGACCTGAGGCTGATCGAGACCTTCCGCTGGGAGCCGGGGGGCGGGTTCGTGCGCTGGCCGGCGCATCTCGCCCGGCTGCGCCGGTCGGCGGCGGCGCTCGGGATCGCCTTCGACGAGGGGGCGGTGGAGCGGGCGGTGGAGCGGGCGCTGGCCGGGGTGGCGGGCGAGGGGGCGCTGCGGGTGCGGCTGACGCTGGCGCTCGACGGAGCGGCGGAGGCGACGGCGGCGCCGCTCGGGGTGGGGAAGGCGGCGTGGGCGGTGGCGCTGGCCGGGGAGCGGCTCTTCTCGGGGGACCCGTGGCTCGCGGTGAAGTCGACGCGGCGGCCGCTGCACGACGCTGCGCGCGCCGCGCTGCCCGAGGGGGTGGACGAGGCGGTCCTGCTCAACGAGCGGGGCGAGGTGGCGGAGGGGACGATCACCAGCGTCTTTCTCGACCTG
>NZ_CALLYO010000499.1 GCF_937858865.1 uncultured Amaricoccus sp.
CGTCGACGTGGTGTGGCTGTTCCTGTTCGCGGTGATCTACATCTGGGGTTCGTGATGCGGGCGGGGCGCCGATCATGAACGAGCACGCCCGGCGCCCGGCGACCTATCAGGACGTGCTCGCCGCACCCCCGAACATGGTGGCCGAGCTGGTCGACGGATCGCTGCACCTCCACCCCCGCCCCGCCTCGCGCCATGCGCGGGCGACCTTCCGCATCGCGATGAAGCTCGGGGATCCCTACGACGACGGCGTGGGAGGGCCGGGGGGCTGGTATTTTGCCATCGAGCCGGAGCTGCATCTCGGCGGGGACGTGGTGGTGCCGGACCTCGCCGGCTGGCGGCGCGAGCGCATGGGGACCTTTCCCGACGCGCCGGCGATCGAGCTCGTGCCCGACTGGGTCTGCGAGATCCTGAGCCCCGGGACGCGGCGCTTCGACCTGACCGAGAAGCGGGCGCTCTATGGCGCGCGCGGGGTCGGCTTCCTCTGGTTTCTCGATCCGGAGGCGGGGCTCCTCGAAGCCTTCGCGCTGCGGGACGGGGCCTGGGTGCTCGTCGGGACGGCGCAGGGGGACGAGGAGGTCCGGCTCGCGCCGTTCGAGGCGACGGGGTTCGCGCTGTCCGCGCTCTGGCCGTGAGGCGGCGGGCGAAGGGCTGAGTGCATGACCCGCCGGATGATCGTCCCGCTGATCTTCGGCGTGGTCGGGGTGGCGCTTCTCGTCTCGCTCGGGGTCTGGCAGGTGCAGCGCCTGGCCTGGAAGACGGCGATCCTCGCCGAGATCGAGGCGAAGCTCGCCGCCGCGCCGGTGGCCGTGCCGCCCGAGCCGACGCCGGAGGCCGACCAGTACCGGCGGGTGCAGGCGGAGGGGGTGGTCGGGCCGGGGGAGCTCCATGTCTATACGACGGCGCCCGGGCAGGGGGTGGGGTACCGGGTGATCGCGCCCTTCCGGCTCGCGGACGGGCGGCCGATCCTGCTCGACCGCGGCTTCGTGCCGATCGGGGAGAAGGAGGCGGCGCGGCGGGTCGGGCCGCTGAGCGTGGAGGGGTCGCTCGCCTGGCCGCGGGAGACGGACCGCTTCACCAGCCCGCCCGACCGGGAGAAGAACATCTGGTTCGCCCGCGACGTGCCGCTGATGGCCGAGGCGCTCGGCACGCTGCCGGTGATGCTGGTGGTCTCGGCGAGCGACGATCCGGGCCAGCCGCTGCCGATGCCGGTGACGGTCAACATCCCGAACAATCACCTGCAGTATGCGGTGACCTGGTTCGGGCTGGCGGTGGTCTGGGCGATGATGACAGGTTATCAGCTTTGGCGTATCAAGCGCCGGATCGACTGAGGGATTATTTCGCCGATGCAGTATGTCTCGACCCGCGGAGCAGCGCCGAAGCTCGGTTTCGAGGAGGCGATGCTGGCGGGTCTCGCCCGGGACGGCGGGCTCTACGTTCCCGAGACCTGGCCGCGGATGAGCGAGGCGGAGATCGCGGCGCTGGCCGGGCTCTCCTACGAGGAGGCGGCCTTCCGGGTGATGCGGCCGTTCATCGGCGATGCCTTCACCGACAGGGAGCTCGAGGGGATCATCGGGCGCGCCTATGCCGGCTTCCGCCATGCGGCGCGGGTGCCGCTGCGCCAGACCGGGCCGAACGACTGGCTGCTCGAGCTCTTCCACGGGCCGACGCTCGCCTTCAAGGACGTGGCGATGCAGCTGATCGGGCAGCTCTTCGAGGCGAGTCTCGCGCGGAGCGGGCGGCGGATCACCATCGTCGGGGCGACGAGCGGGGATACCGGGTCGGCGGCGATCGAGGCTTTTCGCGGGCGGGCGGGGGTCGAGGTCTTCATCCTCTTCCCGGACGGGCGGGTGTCGGAGGTGCAGCGGCGGCAGATGACGACCCCGGCCGAGGCGAACGTGCATGCGCTGGCCATCGCCGGGGACTTCGACGACGCGCAGGCGCGGCTGAAGGATCTGTTCAACGATCATGCCTTCCGCGACGGCGTGGGGCTCGCGGGGGTCAACTCGATCAACTGGGCGCGGGTGCTGGCGCAGACGGTCTATTATTTCACCGCCGCGGTGGCGCTGGGGGCGCCGCATCGGCCGGTGAGTTTTACCGTGCCGACGGGGAATTTCGGCGACGTCTTCGCGGGGTACGTCGCGCGGCGTATGGGGCTGCCGATCGAGCGGCTGGTGATCGCGACAAACCAGAACGACATCCTGCACCGGACGCTGGAGACGGGGGCGCACCGGCGCGCCGGGGTGCGGGCCTCGATCAGCCCGTCGATGGATATCGAGGTGAGCTCGAATTTCGAGCGGCTGCTCTTCGAGCTTTATGACCGCGAGGGGGCGGCGGTGGCGGGGCTGATGGGGGAGCTGGCGGGCGGCGGGTTCGAGCTGTCGCAGGGGGCGCTGGGGCGGCTCCGGGCCGAGTTCGACAGCGCGCGCGCCTCGGAGGAGGAGACGCGGGCTGCGATTGCGGCGGCCTGGGCGGCGACGGGGGAGCTGGTCTGCCCGCATACCGCGACCGGGCTGCATGCGGCGCGGGTCAGGCGGGGCGATCCGCGGGTGCCGATGGTGGTGCTGGCGACGGCGCATCCGGCGAAGTTTCCCGATGCGGTCGAGGCGGCGACGGGCGAGCGGCCGGCGCTGCCGGGGTGGATGGCGGATTTGATGGCGCGGCCGGAGCGGGTGACGCGGGTCGCGAACGACGTCGCGGCGATCAAGGACGTCATCGGGCGGGCGACGGTGGGGGAGGGGGCGCGATGAGCGTCGAGGTGCACGAGCTGGCGAACGGGCTCCGGCTCGCGGTCGAGCCGATGCCGGGGCTGCGCTCGGCGAGCGTCGGGATCTTCGTCACCGCCGGCGGGCGGCACGAGCGGCTGGAGCAGAACGGGATCGCGCACTTCCTCGAGCATATGGCGTTCAAGGGGACGCCGACGCGCTCGGCGCAGCAGATCGCCGAGGAGATCGAGGACGTCGGCGGCTACATCAACGCCTATACCGGCAAGGAGATGACCGCCTATTACGCCCGGGTGCTGGAGGCGGATGTGGAGCGGGCGCTCGGGATCCTGGCCGACATCGTGCTCAACCCGCTCTTCGAGGCGCCGGACATCGAGGTCGAGCGCGGGGTGATCCTGCAGGAGATCGGGCAGGCGCTCGATACGCCGGACGACATCATCTTCGACTGGCTGCAGGAGGCGGCCTATCCGGCGCAGCCGTTCGGGCGGACGATCCTCGGGCCGGCGGAGCGGGTGCAGGGCTTCGGGCGGGCGGAGCTGGCGGGCTTCGTCGGCGAGCACTACGGGCCGGAGCGGATGATCCTCGCGGCGGCGGGGGCGGTCGATCCGGAGCGGCTGCTCGCGCTGGCCGAGCGGCACTTCGGGCATCTGGCGCGGCGCCCGGCGCTGCCCTTCCTGCCGGCCCGCTTCGCCGGCGGCGAGCGGCGCGAGGCGCGCGACCTCGAGCAGGTGCATGTGGCGATGGCCTTCGAGAGCCCCGGCGTGCGCGAGGACGAGGCCTATACGGCGCAGATCTATGCGACGGCGATGGGCGGCGGCATGTCGTCGCGGCTCTTCCAGGAGCTCAGGGAGCGGCGCGGGCTCTGCTACACCATCTTCGCGCAGGCCGGGGCCTACGAGGACACCGGGCTCATCACGCTCTATGCCGGCACCGGCGCCGAGCAGATCGGCGAGCTGACGAGGCTGACCGTCGACGAGCTGCGCCGCGCGGCCGAGGGGCTGAGCCCGGCCGAGATCGACCGGGCGCGGGCGCAGATGAAGGCGGGGATGCTGATGGGGCTGGAGAGCCCCTCCTCGCGCGCCGAGCGGCTGGCGCGGATGCTGAGCATCTGGGGGCGGGTGCCGACGATCGACGAGATCATCGCCAAGATCGACGCCGTGACGCCCGAGCGGGTGCGCGGCTTCGGCGAGCGGCTGGCGGCGCGCGCCGATCCGGCGCTGGCGCTGCTCGGGCCGGTCGGGGACGCGCCCGACCGATCGGTGCTGGCGAGGCGCCTGGCGGCCTGAGGTCGGGCGTGCTCCGCTTTCGCCGTCCGCCGCAGCCTGCGATCGAGACCAGGCGGATGACGCTGCGGTTGCCGGAGATGCGCGATCACGCCGCCTGGGCCAACCTGCGCCGGGAGGGCGAGACCTTCCTGCGCGCCTGGGAGCCGGCCTGGTCGGCGGATCATTTCTCGCGCCAGGCGTTCCGCACCCGGGTCTACTGGGCCTGGCGCGCCCGCGACGAGGGCAAGGCGCTGGCGCTCTTTCTCGTCCGCCGCGAGGATGCCCGGCTGATGGGGGCGATCACGCTCGACAACATCCGCCGCGGCCCCTCGCAGTCGGCGCAGGTCGGCTACTGGATCGGGCCGGCGTTCGCGCGCCAGGGGCTGATGACCGAGGCGCTGGAGGCGGTGGTGGTGCATGCCTTCACCACGCTCGACCTCAGCCGGATCGAGGCGGCCTGCCTGCCCGAGAACGTGGCGTCGCGCACGCTGCTCGAGCGCGCGGGTTTTCGCGAGGAGGGGCTGGCGGAGGGCTATCTGCAGATCGGCGGGCGCTGGCGCGAGCATGTGCTCTATGCGCTGCTGCGGGCCGACCGGCGCCAGGAGGGGGAATGAGCGCGCTGAACCCGGCCGATGCGGTGCTTCTCGAGCGGCTCTCGGCGGCGCTCGGGCCGGGGGGCGTGGTGCCGGCGGAGCCGCGCTATCTCGAGGAGCCGCGCGGGCGCTTCGCCGGGCGCGCGGCGGCGGTGCTGCGGCCGGCCTCGACGGAGGCGGTGGCGGCCGCCGTGGCGATCTGCGCCGAGGCACGGACGGGGATCATCCCCTATTCCGGCGGCACCGGGCTCGTCGGCGGGCAGGTGATGGGTGAAGGGCCGCTGCCGGTCGTCCTCTCCTTCGAGCGGATGAACCGAATCCGCGACGTCGATCTCGCCGACGGGGTGATGATCGTCGAGGCAGGCTGCGTGCTGGCCGACGTCCATGCCGCGGCGGCAGCGGCGGGGCGGGTCTTCCCGCTGACGCTCGCCTCCGAGGGGTCGGCGCGGATCGGCGGGCTGCTCGGGACGAACGCGGGCGGGGTGAACGTGCTGCGCTATGGCAACGCCCGCGACCTCTGCCTCGGGGTCGAGGCGGTGATGGCGGACGGGTCGGTGATGCACGGCCTGAGGCGGGTGGCGAAGGACAATATGGGCTACGACCTGCGGCATCTGCTGATCGGGTCGGAGGGCACGCTCGGGCTCATCACCGCCGCGAGCCTAAGGTTGCATCCGCGGCCGGGCGAGACGGCGACGGCCTGGGCCGCGGTCGCCTCGCCCGATGCGGCGCTGGCGCTGCTCAATGCGCTGCGCGATGCGCTCGGCGGGACGATCTCGGCCTTCGAGCTGATCGGGGTCGAGGGGCTCGCCTTCCTGGCGGAGAAGATGCCATCGGTGCCGCAGCCGCCGGCGATGGGGACGGACTGGCGGGTGCTGGTCGAGGCGGCGGATGCCGCCGGGGCCGGGACGCGGGCGCGGCTCGAGGCGGCGCTGATGGCCGGGCTGGAGGCGGGCGGGGTCGCGGAGGTGCTCGTCGCGCAGAGCGAGGCGCAGCGCGCCGTCTTCTGGGGCGTGCGCGAGACGATCCCGGAGGCGAATCGGCTGGTGGGGGCGATATCGAGCCACGACATCTCGGTGCCGCCGGCGAGGATCGGCGAGTTCGTGGCCCGCGGGGCGCCGCTCGTCGCGCGCTTCGACCCGGAGCTCAGGATCAACTGCTTCGGGCATCTCGGCGACGGGAACCTGCACTACAACGTCTTCCCGCCGCAGGGGCGAAGCCGGGCGCTCTACGATTCGCTGCGGGCGCCGGTGAAGCGGGCGGTCTACGATCTCGTGCACGAGCTGGGCGGCTCGGTCGGGGCCGAGCATGGCGTGGGCCGGCTGAAGGTGGAAGATCTGGTGCGCTACGGCGATCCGGCGATGGTGGCGGCGATGCGGGCGATCAAGGCCGCGCTCGATCCGCAGGGGGTGCTGAACCCGGGGGCGGTGCTCGCCTGAGGGGGGGATTGCGCCCCTTCTCTCTTGGGGGGGAGGGAGAGAAGGGGCGCTTTATCCAGACTGGAGGGTCTGAGTTTTGCAAGCAGCCCGTCCGTTTTGGACACCTCCTTTCTGGCGGCGATTCCTTACCAAAAGTTTAACGGATCCGGCAGTGATCAACTTAAAGTTGTCATCCGCCCGGGCCCTTTCGCCTTTGCTCGCCGGGAGCCTGCGTGCTAGGGCGGGTGGCCCCGGCCTGCCCATTTGCTTTCATGTTCCGCATCCTCCGAGAGAAACCCGCTGACGTCGACGAGGTGGAGCTCCTCTTCGACCTGGCCTTCGCGCCGGGGCGGTCGGCGCTGAGCTCCTACCGGCTGCGCGACGGCGTGGCGCCGGTGGCGGATCTCTGCCTCGTCGCGCGGGACGAGTACGACGCGATCGCCGGTGCCATCCGCTACTGGCCGGTCCGGGTGGGCGAGGCGGGGACGCCGGCGCTGCTGCTCGGGCCGGTGGCGGTGCACCCGACCCGGCAGGGCGAGGGGCTCGGCGCGCTGCTGATCGCCGAGAGCCTGGAGCGGGCGCGGGAGCGGGGCTGGAGCCGGGTGATCCTGGTGGGCGACGAGCCCTACTATCGCCGCTTCGGCTTCAGCCGCGCCGCGGCGAGGCGGCTCGACTATCCGCCGCCGACCAACCCCGACCGGCTGCTGGCGCGCGCGCTGGAGCCGGGGGCCTTCGACGGCGTCGAGGGGCTGGTCGGGCGCTGGGAGGACGAGGTCGGCCCGGCTTCGGCTTGAGGTCTGCCGCCGCCTGTCGGATGAGAGGGTGAGGCTCCAACTGCAGGGACCGGTGCATGCCATGAACGCCAATCTCTTCGCCCTCCTCGCCGACAGCATCGCCGACCCCGCCGCGGTCGCGATCGAGACCGCGGCCGGCGCGCGCATCAGCTATGCCGATCTCGTCGCCCGGACCGGGCGGATGGCGAACGCGCTCGCCGGTCTCGGCGTGCGGCCGGGCGACCGGGTCGCGGTGCAGGTCGAGAAGTCGGTCGAGGCGATCGTGCTCTATCTCGGCACCGAGCGCGCCGGCGGCGTGTTCCTGCCGCTCAACACCGGCTACACCCCGGCCGAGATCGCGTATTTCGTCGGCGACGCCACGCCGCGGGTCTTCGTCTGCGATCCGGCGCAGGCCGAGGCGCTGCGGCCGGCGGCGGAGGGGGCGGGGGCGACGCTGGTCACGCTGGGCGCCGACGGCCGGGGGACGCTGACGGAGGCGGCGGAGCGGGCGCCCGAGGTCTTCGCGACCGTCGCGAGGGGCGCGGACGATCTCGCGGCGCTTCTCTACACCTCGGGCACGACCGGGCGCTCCAAGGGGGCGATGCTGACCCACGGCAACCTCGTCTCGAACACGCGGGCGCTGATCGAGGCCTGGCGCTTCACGGCGGAGGACGTGCTGATCCATGCGCTGCCGATCTTCCATACCCACGGGCTCTTCGTGGCGACGAACGTCGCGCTCTTCTCCGGCGCCTCGATGATCTTCCTGCCGAAGTACGACGCGGGCCGCATCCTCGCGCTGATGCCGCGGGCGACGGTGCTGATGGGGGTTCCGACCTTCTATGTCCGGCTGCTGGAGGAGCCGGGGCTCACGCCCGAGGCGGCTGCGCACATGCGCCTCTTCGTCTCGGGCTCGGCGCCGCTCCTCGCCGAGACGCACCGGGCGTGGCAGGCGAGGACCGGACACGCCATCCTCGAGCGCTACGGCATGACCGAGACCAACATGAGCACCTCGAACCCCTACGAGGGCGACCGGGTGGCGGGGACGGTGGGGATGCCGCTGCCCGGGGTCGAGCTGGTGGTGACCGATCCCGAGACGGGCGAGGTGCTGCCGCGGGGCGAGATCGGCATGATCGAGGTGCGGGGGCCGAACGTCTTCAAGGGCTACTGGCAGATGCCGGAGAAGACCGCGGCCGAGCTGCGCGCGAACGGCTTCTTCATCACCGGCGACCTCGGCAGGATCGACGAGCGGGGCTATGTCCATATCGTCGGGCGCGGCAAGGACCTCATCATCACCGGCGGCTACAACGTCTATCCGAAGGAGATCGAGGCCGAGATCGACGCGCTGCCCGGCGTGGTGGAATCGGCGGTGATCGGCGTTCCCCACAAGGACTTCGGCGAGGGGGTGACGGCGGTGGTGGTGCCGACCGGGGCGGTGGCGCTCGACGAGGCGGCGGTGCTGGCGGGGATCGGGGACCGGCTGGCGAAGTTCAAGCTGCCGAAGCGCGTGGTCTTCGTCGACGAGCTGCCGCGCAACACCATGGGCAAGGTGCAGAAGAACCTGCTGCGCGAGCGGTTCGCCGGCCTCTACCGCGCCTGAGCGGCTCATACGGCCTCCGGCGGATTGAACCGGTTTCGAGGGGAATTCCATTCGTGTTAACAGCGACTTGGGCGGACTGGAATGCGGCCGGAAAGGGGGCTGGAAAGCGGCCATACGATTTGCGGTCGTGACCAGAGGTTAATCAGG
>NZ_CALLYO010000500.1 GCF_937858865.1 uncultured Amaricoccus sp.
TCTATCAGCCGGCCTTCTACCAGGCGTGAGAAGCGGGCTCGGGACCCACCGGCAGACAGGCCCTGGCCGGGGCTGCCCCTGGCGAGGGGGGCTTGCGGCGGCGGGCGGGGCGGCCTAGCGGTAGCGGATGGATCGGAGCGCCACCCTCGAGATGCCGCCGGTGCGCGGGACGCTGACGGCGGACCGGCCGATGGCGGAGCTGACCTGGCTGCGGGTCGGCGGGCCGGCGGACTGGCTGTTCCAGCCGGCGGACGAGGCGGATCTCGCCGATTTCCTCCGCGCGCTGCCGGCGGAGGTGCCGGTCCTTCCGATGGGGGTGGGCTCGAACCTCATCGTGCGGGACGGCGGGATCGCCGGCGTGGTGATCCGGCTCGGGCGCGGGTTCAACGGCATCCGCGTCGAGGAGGACGGGGTGCACGCCGGGGCGGCGGCGCTCGATGCGCATGTGGCGCGGCGGGCGGCGGAGGCGGGGGTGGACCTGACCTTTCTCCGCACCATTCCCGGCTCGATCGGCGGCGCGGCGCGGATGAACGCCGGCTGCTACGGCAGCTATGTCGCCGACGCCTTCGTCTCGGCGCGGGCGGTGACGCGGGCGGGCGAGGTGGTGGAGCTCGCGCCCGGCGACATGGGCTTCGCCTACCGGTCGACGGCGCTGCCCGAGGGGCTCGTCGTCACCGAGGTGGTGCTGGCCGGGCCGCGCGGGGAGCCCGAGGCGCTGGCGCGGAAGATGGAGGAGCAGCTGGCGCGGCGGGATGCGAGCCAGCCGGTCAGGGACCGGACGGCGGGGTCGACCTTCCGCAATCCGGCCGGCTTTTCCTCCACCGGGCGCGCGGACGACGTGCACCACCTGAAGGCCTGGAAGCTCATCGAGGACGCCGGGATGAGGGGCGCAACCCTGGGTGGAGCACAGATGTCGCCGCGGCACGCCAACTTCCTCACCAACACCGGAGGGGCGAAAGCCGCCGATCTGGAGGAATTGGGCGAATTGGTGCGAAAAAAGGTTTTGGAATCAACCGGAATATCGCTAGAGTGGGAAATCATGCGGGTCGGCCGACCATAAGGCCCGCGGAACGGACGAAAAAGACGACGAAGGCACCCGACAGGCCGGCATAAGGCCGCGGGAAAGATTGAGGCGGGCATGTCGAGCAGGACAGCAGCCCGCATCGCAGTGCTGATGGGCGGCCGTTCGGCTGAGCGCGACGTTTCGCTCAGCTCGGGCCGCGAGTGCGCGGCTGCGTTGCGCGGCGAAGGATTCGAGGTGGTCGAGATCGACGCCGGGGTGGACCTGGCGGCGGCGCTCGCCGCTGCGAGGCCCGACGTCGTCTTCAACGCGCTGCATGGCCGCTGGGGCGAGGACGGCTGCGTGCAGGGCCTGCTCGAGTGGCTCGCCATCCCCTATACCCATTCCGGCGTGCTGGCCTCGGCGCTCGCCATGGACAAGACCCGCGCCAAGCAGGTCTTCGCCGCCGCCGGGCTACCGGTGGCGAAGGGCATGATCGCCTGCCGCGACGAGGTGCGCCGGGCGCATCCGATGGCGCCGCCCTACGTGGTGAAGCCCAACTCCGAGGGCTCCTCGGTCGGGGTCGTGATCGTGCCGGAGGGCGCGAACCGGCCGCCGGCGCTGGCCGACTCGATGCCGGAGCGGGTGCTGGTCGAGGAATATGTCGCGGGGCGCGAGATGACCGTCGCCGTGCTCGGCGACCGGCCGCTCGCCGTCACCGACATCATCGCCGAGGGCTGGTACGACTATGACGCCAAGTACCGGCCCGGGGGCTCGCGGCACGTGGTGCCGGCCGAGGTGCCGGCGGAGATCGCCGCGGCCTGCCTCGACTATGCGCTGCGCGCCCACCGGGCGATCGGCTGCCGCGGCCTCAGCCGCTCGGACTTCCGCTGGGACGAGGCGCGCGGGCTCGGCGGGCTGGTCATCCTCGAGACCAACACCCAGCCGGGGATGACGCCGACCTCGCTCGCGCCGGAGCAGGCGGCGCATGCCGGCATGTCGTTCGGCGCGCTGGTGCGCTGGCTGGTGGAGGACGCCTCGTGCTCCCGGTGAGGACCGCCCCCCGCCGCGACCCGGCGCCGTCGCGGCTGCGCTACCGGCTGACCCGGCTCTGGCTGCGGCCGGGGGTGCGGCGCGCGGTCAACTTCGGGCTGCCGATGCTGGCCGGCGTCCTGGCCGCCTGGACGGCGATGGCGCAGTACGACGTGCGCGGGCATCTGGCCGGCTGGGTCGCGGCCGGGCGCGAGGCGATCGTCGAGCGGCCGCAGTTCACCATCACCGAGATCAGCGTCCCGGACGTCAGCCGCGATCTCGCCGAGCAGATCCGGGTCGCCGCCTTCGTGCGCCTGCCCGCCTCGAGCCTCGAGCTCGACGTGAACGCGGTGCGCGACCGTATCGAGAGCCTCGACGCGGTGGAGCGGGCGCGGGTGCGGGCGCTCGCGTCGGGCGTCCTCGAGATCCGCGCCATCGAGCGGGTGCCGGTCGTCGTCTGGCGCTCCGACGCCGGGCTGGAGCTGCTCGACCAGAACGGGGTGCGCGTGGCCGAGGTCGACAGCCGGATCCGCCGCCCCGACCTGCCGCTCGTCGCCGGTGCCGGTGCCGAGGACCACGTGCCGGAGGCGCTGGCGCTCCTCGCCGAGACGCGGCCGGTCGCCGGGCGGGTGCGCGGCCTCGTGCGCGTCGGCGAGCGGCGCTGGGATCTGGTGCTCGACCGCGGGCAGGCGGTGAAGCTGCCCGAGGCCGACCCGGTGCTGGCGCTCCGGCGGGTCATGGCGCTCGACGGGGCGGAGAACCTGCTCGCCCGCGACCTGAGCGTCGTCGACATGCGCGACCCGACGCGGCCGATGCTGCGGCTGACCGGGCACGCGATTGCGGAACTGGAGCGGCTCAGGGCCGGCGACAAGGGAGAGGATGCATGAGGCGGCAGCTCTACGAGGTGCAGCGGGCGATGCGGGCGCGCCGCGAGACGGCGCTGCGCCGCGGTGTCATCGCCGTGCTCGACATCGGCACCTCCAAGGTCGCCTGCCTGGTGCTGCAGTTCGTGCCCGAGGATCTCGGCGAGGGCGCGGAGGCGCGGCCGGTGCTGAGCCAGGGCGCCTTCCGGGTGATCGGCGCCGCCAACACCCGCTCGCGCGGCATGGCCTTCGGCGAGGTCGCCGCGATGGAGGAGGCCGAGCGCGCGGTGATGACCGCGATCCAGGGCGCGCAGAAGATGGCCGGGCTCAGGGTCGACCATGTGATCGTCAGCTTCTCGGGCGGGCGGCCGCGCTCCTACGGCTGCTCGGGCGAGGTCGAGGTCGAGCACGGCGCGGTCTCCGAGCGCGACATCGGCCACGTGCTGGCGGCGTGCGAGATCCCCGACTACGGCCACGACCGCGATGCGCTGCACGCGCTGCCGGTCAACTTCGCGCTCGACGACCGCTCCGGGCTGACCGATCCGCGCGGGCAGCTCGGCCGGGCGCTGGCCTGCGACATGCACCTGGTGACGGTGGGGGCGACGCCGCTCCGCAACATCCTGCACTGCATCCGCCGCTGCGACCTCGAGCTCGGCGGGATCGTCGTCTCCTCCTATGCGAGCGGGCTCGCCAGCCTGGTCGAGGACGAGCAGGAGCTGGGGGCGGCCTGCATCGACATCGGCGCGGGGGCGACCGGGGTGTCGATCTTCGTGCGGCGGCAGATGATCTATGCCGACGCGGTCAGGATGGGGGGCGTGCACGTCACCTCCGACATCTGCCAGGGGCTGCAGGTGTCGATGACCGACGCCGAGCGGCTGAAGACCATGCACGGCGGGCTGATCGCCACGGGCCTCGACGACCGGGACATGATCGAGCTGCCGTCGATCCTCGGCGACTGGGAGCACGACCGGCGGCAGATCTCGCGCTCGGAGCTGATCGGGGTGATGCGGCCCAGGGTCGAGGAGATCCTCGAGGAGGTGCGGGCGCGGCTCGATGCGTCGGGGTTCGAGTATCTGCCGAGCCAGCGGATCGTGCTGACCGGCGGGTCGGCGCAGATCCCCGGGCTCGAGACGGTGGCGAGCCACATCCTCGGGCGGCAGTGCCGGATCGGCAAGCCGCTCCGGGTGCAGGGGCTGCCGCAGTCGGCGACCGGCACCGCCTTCGCGACGGCGGTCGGGCTCGCCATGCACGTCAGCCATCCGCAGGACGAATGCTGGGACTTCGAGATGCCGGCGGACCGGCAGGGGGCGCGGCGGGTGGCGCGCGCGCTGCGGTGGTTCAAGGAAAACTGGTAACTAGTGGAGGAGCCCACAATATCCCGTTTATCTGGTGTAGAACCCCAATATATTGTGGATGTTAGCGGGATTCCGCGTGACCCTAGGGGGCTTTTCGGCTAGGCTCTCGAATCAAGAAAGAAGACGACCCGCGCGGGGGCGCGGACCCGACGGCCAAACACAACAGGCGGAAGCAACATGGCACTGACCCTCAGCATACCGGTAACCCAGGACCTCAGCCCCCGGATCACCGTCATCGGCGTCGGCGGTGCCGGCGGGAACGCGGTCAACAACATGATCGAGAAGCAGCTCGAGGGTTGCGAGTTCGTGGTGGCGAACACCGACGCCCAGGCGCTGCAGCAGAACCAGGCCGGCAACAAGCTCCAGCTCGGCGCGCGGGTCACCGAGGGGCTCGGCGCGGGCGCGCGGCCCGAGGTGGGCGCGGCGGCGGCGGAGGAGTCGATCGAGGAGATCGTCGAGCGCCTCTCCGGCTGCCACATGTGCTTCATCACCGCCGGCATGGGCGGCGGCACCGGCACCGGCGCCGCGCCGATCATCGCCAAGGCCGCCCGCGAGATGGGCATCCTGACCGTCGGCGTGGTGACCAAGCCCTTCCAGTTCGAGGGCTCGCGCCGGATGAAGCAGGCCGAGGGCGGGGTCGAGGAGCTGCAGAAGCACGTCGACACGCTGATCATCATCCCGAACCAGAACCTCTTCCGCCTCGCCAACGAGAAGACCACCTTCACCGACGCCTTCGCGCTGGCCGACGACGTGCTCTACCAGGGCGTGAAGGGCGTCACCGACCTGATGGTGCGGCCCGGCATCATCAACCTCGACTTCGCCGACGTTCGCTCGGTGATGAACGAGATGGGCAAGGCGATGATGGGCACCGGCGAGAGCTCGGGCGAGGACCGCGCCGTGCAGGCCGCCGAGAAGGCGATCGCCAACCCGCTGCTCGACGAGATCAGCCTCAAGGGCGCGAAGGGCGTCCTCATCAACATCACCGCCGGCCCCGACCTCACCCTCTTCGAGCTCGACGAGGCGGCCAACCGCATCCGCGCCGAGGTCGACCCGGAGGCCAACATCATGGTCGGCTCCACGCTCGACCCGGAGATGGCCGGGCTCATGCGCGTCTCGGTCGTCGCCACCGGCATCGACGCGGTGGCGAAGTCCGACGCCATGCCGATGCCGCGCCGCTCGACCGAGCCGGTGGCGGCCCCGGCCCCCAGGGCGGCGCAGCAGCCGGCGGCGCGCTCCGCCGCCGAGTACCGTCCCGAGCCGCGGCCCGAACTGCGGCCCGAACTGCGGCCGGATCCGCGGACCGAGCCGCGTGCCGAGCCGGTCGCCGCGAGCTACCGCGAGCCGAGCTTCGCCGACTACCAGTCGCAGGGCGGGGTCGAGCAGGAGGTCGCCTTCGACGAGCCGGAGGCGGTGCCGCAGCCGACGGGTGCGCAGCGGACCGCACCCTTCGGCCAGCCGAAGGGCGAACTGCCGCGCCAGCCCGGCGAGCCCTCGCCCGACGCGCTGCGCCGGCTGCAGGCGGCGGTGCAGAACGTGCCCAAGGCCCAGCCGATGGTCCGCCCCGTCGCGCAGTCGCGCGAGCCGGAGCGGCAGAGCGCGCGGCTGACGATCAACAGCCTGATCCACAAGATGACCGGCCAGGTCGGCCGCGAGCAGTCGAGCGCCCGCCGCCTCGAGGGCGAGCCGCGCGCCAGCCAGATCGAGCCGGACTACGAGGATACCGAGCGCGAACGCGTCGACATTCCCGCCTTCCTTCGCAGGCAGGCCAACTGACGGGGGCGCCTCCCTCCCCCTCCCCAGGCGTCCAGCGGCGCCCCGGTCCGAAGGCATCCGGTATACCCCACCGGGTGCCTTTTTCGTTGCGGAACAATCGCTTGGGATTGTAGCAATCCGTCATAAAGCTTGATTTGTTCCAGTTCATTGGCGCGCCTACATTGCACTGCAACAGGAGCGAGCCGCCCGGGATCCGGGCAGGACCTGTCAGTGGGGCGGACGATGCAGACGACTTTGAAACGCGAGATCACGCTGGTCGGAATGGGGCTCCATTCCGGGCGGCCCGCGCGCATGGTGCTGCGGCCGGCGACGACGGGCGGCATCCGCTTCCGCCGGGTGGACGTGACCGACCGGGACAACCTGATCCCGGCGCGCTTCGACCGTGTGACCGACACCCGCCTCTGCACGCTCCTCTCGAACGAGGCCGGCGTCTCGCTCGGCACCGTCGAGCACGTCATGGCCGCGCTCGCCGGCACCGGCGTCACCCATGCGCTCATCGACATCGACGGGCCGGAGGTGCCGATCATGGACGGCAGCTCGCTCCGCTTCGTGCGGGCGATCCTGCGCGCCGGGCTCAGGGCGCTGCCGGGCGATCTCGTCGCCATCCGGGTGCTCGCGCCGGTGCGCGAGGGCGAGGGCGACGTCTGGGCCGAGCTGCGGCCGGCCGAGACGCTGTCGATCGACTTCGAGATCGACTTCGCCGATGCCGCGATCGGCCACCAGGCGCGGCGGCTCTCGATGGTGAACGGCGCCTTCGTGCACGAGCTGGCCGACTGCCGCACCTTCTGCCGCCGGGTGGAGGTGGAGACGATGCAGGCGAACGGCCTCGCGCTCGGCGGCTCGCTCGACAATGCGATCGTGGTCGAGGGCGACAAGGTGCTGAACCCGGGCGGCCTGCGCCGCGCCGACGAGTTCGTGCGCCACAAGATGCTCGACGCGCTCGGCGACCTCGCGCTCGCCGGCGCGCCGATCCTCGGCGCCTACAAGGGGGTGAAGGCCGGCCACGGCGTCACCAACCGGCTCCTGCGCAAGCTCTTCGCGACGCCGGGGGCCTACGAGATCGTCACGCTCGACGCGGAGGCAGCGCAGCAGCTGCCCGGCGCGGGCGTCGGCGCGGCAGACCTGCGCCGCGCCGGTTGAGGCAGGCGATACCGGCAGATGGCGCAGCCCCCCGCGGGGGGCTGCGCTTTTCGTTTCAACCCCCCGGAAACCTATGCTAACTCGGAGCCGTCCGGGCGGCCGAGGTCCCGGGCGGGGCAGAAAGCAGAAGCAGGAGTCAGGCGTTTGGCAAGTCGTTTTCTGGCACTTGCCGCCCTTCTCGGGCTCGCCGTCGGGGTGAGCGCCTGCAGCCGTCTCGGCAGCGGGCCGGGCTCGATGCCGCGCTTCGGATTCGGCCAGCGCGAGGCCCCGGTCGAGAGCCAGACCGCGCAGCAGATCTACCTCGGCGCCGAGGCGCTGCTCGCCGAGGGCAAGCCGCGCGACGCCGGCCAGCGGTTCTCCGAGGTGGAACGGCTCTATCCCTATTCGGAATGGGCCAAGCGGGCGATGCTGATGTCGGCCTTCGCCTACCACGAGGGCGCGCAGTACGCCGAGAGCCGCGCCGCCGCCGAGCGCTACCTCGAGTTCTTCCCCGCCGACGTCGACGCGCCCTATGCGCAGTTCCTGATCGCGCTCTCCTACTACGACCAGATCGTCGACATCGGCCGCGACCAGTCCGACGCCTTCGAGGCGCTGCAGGAGATGCGCGACATCATCGAGCGCTATCCCGACAGCATCTACGCCAAGTCGGCGCAGATGAAGTTCGAGCTCGCCCTCGACCACCTCGCCGGCAAGGAGATGGAGGTCGGCCGCTACTACCTCAACCGCGGCTTCTATACCGCCGCGATCAACCGCTTCCGCGTGGTGGTCGAGGACTATCAGACCACGACCCACACCCCCGAGGCGCTCTACCGGCTGGTCGAGGCCTATCTCTCGCTCGGCCTGGCGCACGAGGCGCAGACCGCGGCGGCGATCCTCGGCCACAACTTCCAGGGCTCGATCTGGTACGCCGACGCCTACGCGCTCCTGACCGGCCGCGGTCTCCGCCCGGCCGATGTCGGTGACAGCTGGCTCAACCAGACCTACCGCCAGGTGGTGCAGGGGAAGTGGCGCTAGCGCGGGCGGGCTGAGCCATGCTCGAGACGCTCTCGATCCGCGACATGCTGCTCATCGAGGCGGCGGAGCTCCGTTTCCGCCCCGGGCTCAACGTGCTGACCGGCGAGACCGGGGCCGGCAAGTCGATCCTGCTCGACTGCCTCGGCTTCGTCCTCGGCTGGCGCGGCCGCGGCGCCGTGCGCGCCGGCGCCGCCGAGGGCGAGGTGACGGCGGCCTTCGCGCTCCCGCCCGGCCACGCCGCCGGCGCCGTGCTCGAGGCCGCCGGGGTGCCGGCCGGGGACGAGCTCATCCTCCGCCGCACGGTCGGCGCCGACGGCCGCCGGCAGGCCTGGGCCA
>NZ_CALLYO010000501.1 GCF_937858865.1 uncultured Amaricoccus sp.
GGCGCCGGCCGGGGCGATGGCGGCCTTCCGCGACGGCTTCCTCGCCGCCTTCGGTGCGGCGCCGGCGACCGGCGCCGGCGCCGGCCGCTGAGCGCGAGGCTTTACCCCGGCGGGCGGAACGCTACTCTTTCCGCAGGTTGCGGCAGCGAGGGACGGTCCGGATGCAGCGGGCGGAGGTCACCGACGAAGTCTGGGCTGCGCTTCTCGCGCTCAGCGCCGGCAAGCGCGCCGGCCCGCGCGCCGGCTGGCCGCCCGAGGCGCGCGCCGCCTGGGCGCTCTATGCGCCGCTCGCCGCGGACGGGCGCGGCGGGCCCTATCTCTTCGCCCAGGTCGGCCAGTCGCTCGACGGCCGCATCGCCACGCTCTCGGGCGATTCGACCGCCATCTCCGGCCCCGACGGCCTCCGGCACCTCCACCGCTGCCGGGCGCTCGCCGACGCGGTCGTCGTCGGGGTGCGCACGGCGCTCGGCGACGATCCGCGGCTGACCGTGCGGCTCGTCGAGGGGCCGAACCCCGCCCGGGTGGTGATCGACCCGCGCGGCCGGCTGCCCGACGACGCCCAGGTGCTGCGGGCGGACGGGGTGCGGCGGATCGTCATCCAGGCCTGCCGGCGCCCGCGCCCGCGCGGGGTCGAGGTGATCGAGCTGCCGGCCGCCGACGGCTGGATCGCGCCGGCGGCCATCCGCACCGCGCTGGCCGGCTGCGGCCTCGCGCGCGTCCTGATCGAGGGCGGCGGGGTGACGATCGCGCGCTTCCTCGACGCCGGCCTGCTGCAGCGGCTGCACGTCGCCATCGCCCCGCTCATCATCGGCACCGGGCCCTCGGGGCTGCGCACCGCGCCGGTCACGCGCCTCGCCGACGCGCTGCGGCCGGAGACCCACGTCTACGGCCTCGATTCCGACGTCGTCTTCGACTGCGTGCTGGCGCCGGCCGGCAGCGCGAGGATGTCGAGGTGGCCGACGCTGCAGCCCGAGCCGATCGCCGCCAGCCGCGCCTGAGCCCAGCCCGCCGCCCCGCGCGCGCCCGCCTCCGCCGCCGCCTCGGCGATCCCCGCGACGAGGGAGCGGTGCAGCGCATCCTGCTGCGGCCCCAGCCGCCAGGGGCTCGGCGCGAGACGGACGCGGTAGCCGCGCGCCGCCATAGCCCGCGCCATCACCGTCGCCGCCTCGGGCCCAAGCGCCGGGCCGAGGCCCTTGTCGCGGCGCTGGTGCGCGTTGAAGGCGGCGACGATCGCCGCGTCCTCCGGCAGCGGCGGGTCCCAGGCGATCGTCCCGTCGTAGCAGAGTGGCGCATAGAGCCCGGCGCCGGCCGCCGCCACCCGCCCGGCCAGCGCCTCGAGCCAGGCCTCCCCGGCGAGATCGAGAAGCGCGAAGGCCGTCACGAGCCGCGCGTCCCGGAAGGGCAGGGGGGCGAGATCGGCGAGATCGGCCCGCACCGTCTCCGCCCCCGGGCAGCGGGCCGTGGCGAGGGCGAGGAGGCGCGCGTCGGCATCGACCAGCCGCCAGCCCGCCGCCTCGGGCAGCGCGCGGCAGGCCGCGCCGGGGCCGCAGCCGAGATCGAGCGCGACCCCGTCCCGCCCGAGATGTTCCGCCGCCGCGGCCCGGAGCGCCGGGTCGCGCGCCGCGGCGTCGGCGGGCGCGCGCAGCTCCAGCCATTCCGCCGTGAAGCTCACGCGCGGGCCAGGGCGGCGTCGACCAGCTCGGCCGTCCGCCGCCAGTCGGGCAGCGCCCGGCCCGCCGCCCAGGCGGCATCGGCGG
>NZ_CALLYO010000502.1 GCF_937858865.1 uncultured Amaricoccus sp.
ACGTGGTAGATGACCTCGGTCTCGCGCGGGATGCGCGGGAGGTAGCGGGTGAAGGAGGTCTCGGTGGGCGGGATGGCGAGGAGCTCGATGACCTCGCCGCCCTGCTCCTGCATCGCGGCGGTGAAGTTGTCGCGGTGGTCGTAGCCGAAGGCATAGTCGGGGTAGATGAGGGTGACCTTCCTGCCGAGGTTCGACGCGACCCAGGGGGCCATGGCGCGGACCTGGCTCTTCACGTCGGTGATGCCGGGCTGGAGGGTCCAGCGGTTGAGGGCGCCGCTCGCCACGTGGTGGCCCTCGGAGCAGACGAGATAAGGGATGCGGAGCTCGCCGGCGCGGGGGGCGGCGCCCATGACGACGTGGGAGAAGAGGGTGCCGAAGACGAGGTCCATGTCTCCTGCTGCGAATTTCTCCACCACTTCGGCGCCGCGCTTGGGATCGGTGCCGTCGTCCTCGAAGACGATCTCCACCGGGCGGCCGTTGATGCCGCCCTGCTCGTTCAGGACCTTGAGCGCGGCGGTCGCGGTGCGCTCGTACCAGCGGCCGTAGGCGGCGCCGATGCCGGTGCGGTGGAGCTGGAAGCCGAGGCGGATGGGCTGGGAGCTCTGCGCCTGGACGAAGCGCGGGGTGGCGGCGAGCGCGGCGGTGGCGGCGGCGCCCTTGAGGACGGTGCGGCGGCTGGTGGTCATCGGTGGTCCCCCTGTTTGCGCCCGAGCATGTGGCCGGGGGGGCGAAAAGTCTATGGGGTTCTGGCGGATGCGGCGCTAGCAGGCTGCTGAGGAAGGCAGCCTTGTGATCGGGTGCAAGCAGTGATTCCGTCAGTGTGAGGAAGGGTGGCAGCGGACGGGATCGCGACGAAAGGGGCTGATCGGAGGGCGGGAAGCTGTTCTCCTGTGTCGATCTCGAGTTGCGGGTCCGGGCGGACCATCCGTTGCCTTCTTCAGCAGCCTGCGGGTGGTCGAAATCAAGGAGAAGCTACCCAGCGCTTCCCGGGGGGCTCTCTCAGATTGCGGCCGGGTCGGCTTGAAGGACGCCAAACAACAGTCCTCCGGGCTCAGCGCACGTGCAGAACCAGCCAATTCCAGGAATCGCGCGTTTCGGCTCGATGACCTGCCCTCCGTTCTGCTCGACCTTGCCAACAACGTCGTCCAGGTCGGGTACCGGGATCGTCATCAGGGTGAGCGGTCGGCCTTCCGACTGGGGAAAGTCTTTCGCCGCACCAATGCCGCCATCGATGCCGGGCGCCTCTGGCGCTCCGGCCTGAATCCGATAGTATCCAGGGATCGCCTCGAAGGGTACAAACCGCCATCCCAGGCACGCCTCGAAGAAGCGCCGGGCCGCTTCAACGTCCATTACGGTGAGATCAAAATATTGAGGCTTCAAGGCCGTATCCTCCATGACCGATCGGCGAGGATTCCAGCCGATGCTGGCGTGTGGGATCTAGCGCATGCACACCGGTATCTCCATCGAAGTTTCGCCATCGGATCGGAGGTATGTATTGATCCGCGCTGTCAGACGCCGGGCGCGCCGGCGGCGGACTCGTTAAGCTGCGAGGACATCTGCCTCATTGAGCGGGGTTTTCCCAGGCACCAGCAGTACCCGCCGGGATGTAGAGGGCGGTCCCGCGTGCCGTGGTAACGGCAGGGCCGACGCGAAGGCGCGGGAGCGCTGCTGGCCGTTGTGCTCGAACTTCTCGAATATTGCAGGGTCGCATCTGCTCGTTTCTCCTAATGTCTTCATTTCATGCCTTCCGTCGCTCCTGTCCCGCAGGTGCGATGATGGCTTTTGCCATTGCAACCCTTGCCGCTGCCGCCGCAGCTAGAGGGATGGGGCTCCTGGAGGGAGGTGGGCGATGACGGCGGAGCTGGTGGCGGCGATCGCGGCGCAGGAGGCGCGGCTGGTCTTCGACGGGTTCGATGCGGACAGGGCGCTCGGGATCGGGCTCGACATCCGCGAGCGGGTGGCGGCGGCGGGGAAGGCGGTGGCGATCGACCTCAGGCTCTGGGACCGGCGGCTCTTCTGGTTCGCCATGCCGGGGACGACGCCCGACAACGAGGACTGGGTGCGGCGGAAGGTGAATGCGGTCCGGCGGTTCCAGAAGAGCACCTTCCGGCTGGGGCTGGAGAAGGGCGGCCGGCTGCTGCCGCCCGAGGCCGGGCCGGAGGCGGTGGCGGACTGCGTGCTGGCCGGGGGCGGCTTTCCGCTGAAGATCCGTGGCGTCGGGTGCGTGGGCGCGGTGACGGTCTCGGGGCTGCCGCAGCGGGAGGATCACGAGGTGGTGGTGGCGGCGCTGGCGGCGGCGCTCGGGGTGCCGGCGGCGGAGGTGGCGCTGCCGGG
>NZ_CALLYO010000503.1 GCF_937858865.1 uncultured Amaricoccus sp.
CGAGGCGGTCCTTCGCGGCGCGGATGCACTCGCGGAGGTTCACCGTCGTCCGCCGCTCCTCGTCCATGATCCCGATCTTCAGCGTCAGCGGCGCCATGCCGAGCGCCGCTTCCACCCGCGCCAGGGTCTCGACCGCGAAGCCCACCTCGTCCGGCCCGTGCATCTTCGGCTTCACCACGTAGACCGAGCCGAGCGGCGAGTTCGCCCGCCGCCCGTTCCGGCCGACGTCGTGCAGCGCGCAGAGGCCGGTGAGCATGGCGTCCATGATCCCCTCCGGCACCTCGCGGCCCTCGGCGTCGCGGATCGCGGGGCTGGTCATCAGGTGCCCGACGTTGCGGACCAGCATCAGGGCCTGCGCGCGCAGGCCGAAGGGCGTGCCGTCCGGCGCGCGGAACTCCGCCTCCGGGTTCAGCCGGCGCTCGAAGGTCCGGCCGCCCTTGGCGACCTCCTCGGCGAGGTCGCCCTTCATCAGCCCGAGCCAGTTGCGATAGACCAGCACCTTGTCCTCGGCGTCGACGGCGGCGACCGAGTCCTCGCAGTCCATGATCGCGGTGACCGCGGACTCGAGCAGCACGTCGGAGACGTGCGCCGGATCGTCCCGCCCGATCGTGCTGCCGGCGTCGATCACGATCCGGATGCCGAGCCCGTTGTTGCGGAGGAGGATCTCGGTCGGTGCCGCGGCGTCGCCGCGGTAGCCGGCGAACTGCTCCGGCCGCGCCAGCCTGGTCGTTCCTCGCTCGAGCGCCACCGTCAGCGCGCCGCCCTTCACCGAGAAGCCCCGCGCCGCCGTCCAGCCGGTTCCGCGCAGCGGCACTGCGTCGTTCAGGAACGTGCGCACCCAGGCGATGACGGCCGCCCCGCGCTGCGGGTTGTAGCTCCGCCGCCGTTCGCGCCCGCCGTCCTCGGGAATGGCGTTGGTGCCGTAGAGCGCGTCGTAGAGCGAGCCCCAGCGTGCATTCGCCGCGTTGAGCGCGAAGCGCGCGTTCGACAGCGGAACCACGAGCTGCGGCCCGGAGACGTCGGCGATCTCGGGATCGACGCCGCTGGTCCCGACGCGGAACTCCGGCCCCTCGTCGACGATATAGCCGATCTCGCGCAGGAAGCCGCGGTAGGCGTCCCGGTCGGAGGGCGCCCCGTTGGCGCGGTGCCAGTCGTCGATCTGCTCCTGCATCCGGTCGCGCGCCGCCAGCAGCTCGCGGTTGCGCGGCGCGAGGTCGCGCACGATGGCGGCGAATGCGTCCCAGAAGGCGGCGGCCTCGATCCCGGTGCCGGGCAGCGCCTCCCTCTCGACGAAATCCGCCAGTATCTCGGCCACCGCCAGTTCCGCGCGCTTCATGTGCCGCATCTCGCCTCGACCTCCACGATCCTCCCCTGCCTAAAGCCCAAGCGGCGCGCGGCGTCAACGCGCGCCGGCCGCCGAACCGGCGCGCCCGCGGCGGAGGTATTTCGGCCTTTTGCTGAAGGTGGAACGCCAGTTCGGCGACCGCAGGCGCCGTTCAGGCAAAGTTATCAAGGATTAACCCGGGCACCCTCAGATCGGTTGATGGGCATTTCGCGCCGCCCCGATCACGCACCCCGCTCCAGATCGGCCAGCCGCGCCGCGGCGGCCTTCAGCACCTCGATCTCCGCCTCGGCCGCCTCGAGCCGCGCCCGCTGCTCGTCCACGACGTCCTCCGGCGCACGGGCGAGGAAGGCCGCGTTCGCGAGCTTGCCCCGCAGCCCGGCCGCCTCCTTGCCGAGCTTGTCGAGCGCCCTGGCCAGCCGCTCCCGCTCCGCCGCGACGTCGATGACCCCGGCCAGCGGCAGGCAGAAGGTCCCCCCCTCGCGCGCGAGGGTGATCGCCCCCCGCGGCGGCGCCTCCGCCCGCTCGAACCGCTCGATCCGCGCGAGCCGCTCGACCAGCGGCCGGTTCCGCTCCAGCGCCTCCGCCTGCGCCGGCGCGAGCTCGAGCTCCACCAGCGGCACCCGCGCCCCGGCCGGGACGTGCAGCTGCGCCCTGACCGAGCGGATGTCCTCGATGAGCCCGATGATCCAGTTCATCTCCGCATCCGCCGCCGGGTCGACCAGCTCCGCCCCGTACCCCGGCCAGTCGGCGTGGCAGAGCAGCTTCCCCCGCTCGGCGATCTCCCCCCAGAGCGCCTCGGTGATGAAGGGCATGACCGGGTGCATCAGGATCAGGCACTGGTCGAGCACCCAGGCCATGGTCGCCCGCGTCTCCGCCGCCCCCGCGCCGGCGAAGAGCGGCTTGGCGAGCTCCACGTACCAGTCGCAGACCTTGCCCCAGACGTGGGCATAGAGCGCGTTCGCCGCGTCGTTGAACCGGTAGGCCGCGAGCGCCGCGTCGAGCGTCTCGCGCAGGCGCCCGGTCTCGCCCACGATCCACCTGTTGGCGGTGAGGGTGACGGCCTCCGGGTCGAAGCCCGGATCCGGCTGGCAGTCGTTCATCTCCGCGAAGCGCGCCGCGTTCCAGAGCTTGGTCCCGAAGTTGCGGTACCCCGCGATCCGCTCCTCCGAGAGCTTCAGGTCGCGCCCCATCGCCGCCATCGCCGTCAGCGTGAAGCGCACCGCGTCCGCCCCGTACCGGTCGATGAGCTCGATCGGGTCGAGGATGTTCCCGAGGCTCTTCGACATCTTCTTGCCCTTCTCGTCGCGGACGAGGGCATGGATGTAGACCTCGCGGAAGGGCACCTCGCCCGTCAGCGCGAGCTGCATCATCATCATCCGCGCAACCCAGAAGAAGATGATGTCGAACCCGGTCACCAGCGTCGAGGTCGGATAGTACCGCTCGAGCTCCGGCGTCTCCTCCGGCCACCCCAGCGTCCCGAGCGGCCAGATCCCCGAGGAGAACCAGGTGTCGAGCACGTCCGGGTCGCGCGTCAGCGCCTTCCCGCCCGCCTGCGCCCGCGCCTCCGCCTCGGTCATCGCGCAATAGGGCGCGCCGTCCTCGTCGTACCAGACCGGGATCTGATGCCCCCACCAGAGCTGGCGCGAGATGCACCAGGGCTCGATGTTCTCCAGCCAGTGGAAATAGGTCTTCTCGTCCCGCTCCGGCAGGATCCGCGTGCGCCCGTCCCGCACCGCCGCGAGCGCCGGCCTGGCCAGCGTGGCTGCGTCCACGTACCACTGGTCGGTCAGGAACGGCTCGATCGCCACCTTGGACCGGTCGCCGTGCGGGACGACGTGGGTCTCGGCGTCGGTCCCGTCGAGCCAGCCCTCCTCCTCGGCCAGCGTCAGGATCGCGTCGCGCGCCTCGTAGCGGTCGAGCCCGTCGAGCCCGGCCAGCGCCTCCGACGCATCGGCCCCCTCCCAGAAGTCGGCATTGCCCTCGAGCGCGATCCGCGCCCGCGTGTCCATCACGTTGATCGCGCGCAGCCCCTGCCGCTGCCCGACCTCCCAGTCGTTGAAGTCGTGCGCCGGCGTGATCTTGACCGCCCCGGTGCCCTTCTCCGGATCGGCATGGGCGTCGGCGACGATCGGGATCGAGCGGCCGACCAGCGGCAGCCGGACCGTCCTGCCGACGAGATGCCGGTAGCGCTCGTCCTCGGGATGCACCGCGACGCCGGTATCGCCCAGCATCGTCTCCGGCCGCGTCGTCGCGACGACGAGATAGTCCCGCTCCTCCCACCCGGTCGCGCGGCCCTCCGCGTCGAAGGCGACCGGATGGCGATAGGTCTCGCCCCCCTCCAGCCGGTAGCGCAGCCGCCAGAGATGGCCCTTCTCCTCGACCTGCTCGACCTCGAGATCGGAGATCGCCGTCTCGAAATGCGGGTCCCAGTTCACCAGCCGCTTGCCGCGGTAGATGAGCCCGCGCCGGTAGAAGTCGACGAAGACCCGGAGCACCGCGTCATGGAAGCCCTCGTCCATGGTGAAGCGGTTGCGCGAGAGGTCGAAGCTGTCCCCGAGCCGGCGCGACTGCTCGAGGATCGTCCCGCCCGACTTCTCCTTCCACTCCCAGACCTTCGCCACGAAGGCCTCGCGCCCCATCTCCCGGCGCGAGAGGTTGCCCTCCCGCGCCAGCTCGCGCTCGACCACCATCTGCGTCGCGATGCCGGCATGGTCGAGCCCGGGCTGCCAGAGCACGTCATCCCCCCGCATCCGGTGCCAGCGGGCGAGGATGTCCATCAGCGTGTGGTTGAAGGCGTGCCCCATGTGCAGGCTGCCGGTGACGTTCGGCGGCGGCAGCAGGATCGAGAAGGCCTCCGCGCCCGGCCTCGCGTTGGCGCCGGCGCGGAAGGCGCCGGCCGCCTCCCAGGCGGCGCTGACCGCGGGCTCGGCGGTCTTGGCGTCGAAGGTCTTTTCCATCGGCATCTCGGGCATCCGGGGTCGTGGCGGGCGCCCGCTCATACCGCCCCGGCGCCGGAAGGGAAAGGGCAGGGAAAGGGCAGGGAAAGGGGCCGGGCCTATGGACGCAAGGGCCAAAACCGCTAGTCTCCGCCGGGTCAAGCGGGGAGGAGCCAGGTGAACGAGCTCGCGGCGAAGAGGTTCGGAACCAGCCAGAGCGTGCTGCGCAAGGAGGACGTCCGCTTCCTGACCGGCGCCGGCCGCTACATCGACGACACCGTCCCGGAGGGTGCGCTCTTCGCCGTCTTCCTGCGCAGCCCGATGGCGCACGCCCGGGTGCGCGCGCTCGACGTGAGCGAGGCGGCGACGGCGCCCGGCGTGGTCGCGGTCTTCACCGCCCGCGATTTCGCCGGCAAGCTCGACAATACCATCGACTCCGCGGTGGTGAGGAACCGCGACGGCTCGCGCGGCGCCAAGCCGCGCCGGCCGGTGCTGGCGGAGGAGGTGGTGCGCTTCGCCGGCGAGGCGCTGGCGATCGTCGTGGCCGAGACGCGGGAGGCCGGGCTCGACGCGGCGGAGATGATCGTCTTCGACCTCGACGAGCTGCCGGTGCACGTCGCGACCGCCGTCGGCGGGACGGCCATCCACCCCGAGGCGCCGGAGAACCTCGCCTTCGACTGGGCGCACGGCGACGAGGCGGCGACGGCCCGCGCCTTCGCCGAGGCGGCGCATACGACGCGGCTCGAGCTCGTCGACAACCGCGCGAAGGCGCTGCCGATGGAGCCGCGCGGCTGCTTCGCCGAGTGGGACGGCGCGCGGCTGCACGTCGCCTTCTCCGGCCAGGGCGTCTGGGGCCTGCGCGACGAGCTCGCGCGCGCCATGGGTCTCGACAAGGGCGCGGTCAGGGTGACCACGCCCGACGTGGGCGGCGGCTTCGGCATGAAGGCCTCGGCCTATCCGGAATATCTCGCCGTCGCCTTCGCGGCGCGCGAGACCGGGCGGCCGGTGCGCTGGATCTCGACGCGCAGCGAGGCGATGCTCAGCGACTGCGACGGGCGCGACCATGTGACGGTGGCCGAGGCCGCCTTCGACGCCGACCTCAGGCTCAAGGCGCTGCGCATCGACTGCGTGGCCGACCTCGGCGCCTGCAACGGGCCCTACGTCCAGTTCATCCAGTCGGAGCTGGCGCTGAAGGTGATGCCCGGCGTCTACGACGTGCAGACCACCTTCTTCCGGGTGCGCGGCGTCTTCACCAACACCCCGCCGATGGACGCCTACCGGGGCGCCGGGCGGCCGGAGGCGATCTACGTGCTCGAGCGCCTGATGGACTGGTCGGCGCGCCAGCTCGGGGTCGATCCGGTCGAGCTGCGGCGGCGGAGCTTCATCCCGCCCGACGCCTTCCCCTACCGTTCGGCGGCGGGCGAGCTCTACGACACCGGCGACTTCGGGCGGGTGCTCGACCGGGCGCTCGTGGAGGCCGACGTGGCCGGCTTCGCCGCCCGCAAGGCGGAGAGCGCGCAGGCGGGCCGGCTCCGGGGGCTCGGGCTCTGCTATTACATCGAGTCGATCCTCGGCGCGCAGAACGAGACGACGACCATCGCCTTCGCCGAGGACGGCATGGTCGAGCTCCACGTCGGCACCCAGTCGAACGGGCAGGGGCACGAGACCGCCTTCGCGCAGATCCTCGCCGAGCGGAGCGGCATCCCCTTCGACCGGGTGCGCTTCGTCCAGGGCGACAGCGACCGTATCGCGACCGGCGGCGGCACCGGCGGCTCGCGCTCGGCTACGATGCAGGGCAGCTCGATCCGCCACGCCGTCGACGAGGTCGTCGCCCGCTTCCGCCCGCTCGCCGAGGAGGAGCTCGAGGTCGCGGGCAGCGATCTCGTCTTCGAGGACGGCGCCTACCGCATCGCCGGCACCGACCGCAGCGTCGATCTCATGCGGCTCGCCGCGGTGGCGCGGCGGACCGGCAAGGCCGACCTGCTCACCACGACGCGCGAGTTCACCGTCCCCGGCCGCTCCTACCCGAACGGCGCGCATTTCGCCGAGGTCGAGGTCGACCCCGAGACCGGGCAGCTCAAGGTGGTGAAATACACCGTCGTCGACGACTTCGGCTACCTGATCAACCCGATGCTGGCCGAGGGCCAGGTGCACGGCGGCGTGGCGCAGGGGATCGGCCAGGCGGTGACCGAGGAGGTGGCCTATTCGCCCGAGGGGCAGCTGCTCAGCGGCTCGTTCATGGACCATGCCATGCCGCGCGCCGACGACGTGCCCTTCATGGCCTTCCATACCGAGCTCGTCCCCTCGACCGCCAACCCGATCGGGATGAAGGGCTGCGGCGAGGCGGGGACGGTCGGGGCGCTCGCCGCGGTGACCAACGCCGCCCTCGACGCGCTCTGGGAGGCGGGCGTCCGCCACGTCGCCATGCCGCTGACGCCCTCGCGGGTCTGGGGCTGGCTGCAGGCGGCCGCGCCCGAGGGCCGTTAACGAAGCTTTCGATCTGGTTAACGCCGCAGGGGGAAATCTAGCAAAAACAGTAGGATGACAAAGTGGGCACGCGTGCCCACCCCGTGCCTTTCAGCGCCGAATCCAGAGGTTCCGCCAGCCGGCGCGCGACGGCTCGGACCTGGCGAGGCCCGAGCCCTCC
>NZ_CALLYO010000504.1 GCF_937858865.1 uncultured Amaricoccus sp.
CCTTCCTTCGCTCCGAGGCCGGCACCTACTTTCGCCGCCGGATCACCTTCGCGCCTGAGGTCCTCGACGCGAACCAACTCCTCAACATCTACTTCGTGCCCGGCAACTTTCCCCTGGAGGACGCCGGCATGAAATCCGGCGCCCTGTCCGCGCTCCATCTGGGACTCAGCGCCCGGCACCACACCCTGCAGTACATGCGGCACTATTTGCCCGGCTACATTGCAGGGCCGCCCGGAAATCGCGTGAACGTCGGGCGCCATCTGCTCAACATCCTGACCGACCCGGTTGGCACCGGATTCGGGTTGGCGGAAATCCTCCACCAGAGAGCGGAGCGCGCGCAACGCCCGCCGGGCCTTTACTACCCCAACCCACGCCAGATCTTCGCACTGCGCTACCACTCGGAGCAGCTCCCCAATCCGGACAGCCGCGTTACGCTGTCCGAACGGCGGGACGCCAACGGCGTGCCGCTGCCGCGCGTCGACCTGCGTTTCACGGACGCGGACATCGACTCGGTGGTCGCGGCGCACAATGTGCTCGACCGTCTGGTCCGGGATGAACGTTGGGGTCACCTGAGCTGGATGTGCGCGCCCTCGCAGGCGGCCTCCCACGTTCGCTCGCAGGCAAGGGACGGGTACCACCAGATCGGGCTGACCCGAATGTCGGACAGCCCTCGGGATGGCGTGGTCGACAGCAACCTGGCGGTCCATGGAGTGCGAAATCTCTGGGTCGCCAGCACCGGCGTCCTGCCGACCGGCAGTCAAGCACACCCGACCTTTGCCGCGGTCGCGCTGGCGTTGCGGCTGGCCGAACACCTGAGCGCCCGGAGCGTGCAGGTCCTGAATGCCGCCAACCGCTAGCCTTCCGTCAGGGTGCGTCCGGTCGTGGGCGAGCGGGTGCGGACAGCAACGAGGTCGACGCCCGCGAGATGATGGTCGGGCTTGCGGCCCTAGCGCGTGGCGAGGCCACGGAGCTGCTTGCTCCGGTCAAGGCCGGTCTCGGCTACCGCCTCCGCGCCGCGACTGCCCATTCCGCTGGCGATCGGCCTTGGCCGCAGTCCTCCGTCATCCACGCAGCTCGTCGCCGAGGCTCGGGGCGAACCATCGATGGCGGCGCGCGCGAGGGTTTGTGCATAGAGGTCGACGAGATGCGCGCCCCATTGCTCCTCCGTCGGGGCGAGCGCACGCGCCCCGGCGAAGCCGCGGCGGCTCATCGCCTCGACGGCGGCATCGTCGTCGAGCAGGGCGGCGAGGCGCCCGGCCAGGGCCTCCGGATCGTCGGGCTCGCAGCACCGGCCGATGCCGTGCGCGACGAGTTCGTCGGTGACGAGCGCCGAGGTCGACGACACGACCGGAAGCCCGCTCATGGCCGCCTCGAGCGCCACGAGCCCGAAGGTCTCCCGCACCCGCGTGGGCAGGACGATCAGCCGCGCCGATGCGGCGATCTCGCCGATCGCCTCGGGGGGTTGCCGCCCGAGCATCTCGACGCCGGGGCACAGGGCCGGGAGCTCGGCGGCCAGCGGGCCGTCGCCGACGATCCGCAGCCTCGCTCCGAGCCGCCGCGCCGCAAGGGCGAGCGTGTCGACGCCCTTGTCGAGCTCGAGGCGGCCGACGTAGAGCAGCGCGCGGTTGCGTTCCGCCTCGATCCGCCTGTCCCGCCAAGGCGTCACCGGGTTGCGGAGCACCCGGATCGCTTCGGCCGGGATGCGGCGCCGCGCGAGGAGCGGTGCCATGCCCTCATGCACCGCGAGGACGGTGGCCGGCTCCCGCCGGAAGTCGAAGAGCGCTTCGCGCGCCAGGTGGCGGGCAACCCGCCATGCCTTGTGGCCGTAGTGGCGCTTGTCGCAGTTCGCCAGCAGGCAGCCGGTCGAAAGCGGCACCAGGTCGCAGACGGCCCGCCGGCGAAAATCGAAATAGCCGCCGTTGGGGCAGCTCAGGAAGAAGTCGTGCGTCGACACGACGAGGCGGTCGGCGACCTGCCGCAGGGGGGCGAAGCACGATGGCGACAGCACCTTGTGCCAGTTGTGCAGGTGGTAGATCGTGCGGGGCGTGTCGTTCGCCGCGATCCATTCGGCAAGATGGGCGCGGACCTGCCCGTCATGGAGGCCGCGCACTGCCGCCCGCGCCCGGCCGCCTTCGAGCAGATGGCGTCCCCCGAGCGCGACCACCTCGTCCCCCTGGCGCGCCGCGATCGCAGGCGCGCCGCCGGCCAGCATTGCCACCGGGATGCCGAGCCGCTGCAGCTGCCGGATCGACGCGAGCGCGATGGCGGACGCCCCGCCCCCGTCCTCGAGGTCGTCACTGATCACCGCGACCCGGTCGATGAGAGTTCGCATGCCAAGATCCCGGCGCGATTTCCTTGGTAAGCTCCATCGATACGACGCACCGCAACCAACACATCCCCTCAGATCGCGCCCCGCCTAGTCCTATTCGGTAGGCGCACCCCCCTTTTCGAGAGGCCGGCGCCCGCCGCGCCCGGTTGCCGACCGCCCGCGCCGCGGGGCTTGAGCCCCGCCGCCGCTCCGGCCGATAGTGGCGGCGGAATCGCTCGCCCCGAGGGAGGCCCCGATGCCAGGCAAGGACGACAGGCGCCTCCGGGTCGGCGTGCTCGGCTGCGGCCCGATCGCCCAGGCGGCGCATTTCGAGAGCGCCGCCAAGGGGCGCAACACCGAGCTCCACGCCATCTGCGACGTGGCCGACGACCTGCGCGCCCGCATGGCCGCGACCTGGGCACCGGCGAGGGCCTATGCCGACTATGCCGAGATGCTCGCCGACCCCGCGCTCGACGCCGTCATCGTCGCCACCTCCGACGCCTTCCACGTCCGCGCCGCCGCCATGGCGCTCGAGGCCGGCAAGCACGTCCTCTGCGAGAAGCCGCTTGGCGTCTCGGTCGAGGAGGTCGAGAGCCTCCGCCCCCTCCTCGCCCGCTCCGGCCGCATGCTGCAGGTCGGCCACATGAAGCGCTTCGACGCCGGCATCGAGGCCGCCAAGGCCTTCGTCGAGGCGGAGATGGGCCAGCGGCTCGCGCTCAAGGCCTGGTACTGCGACAGCACCCACCGCTACGCGATGACCGACGCGGTGCAGCCCCTCATCGTCAGGAGCGCGCGCGCCCGCCGGCCTGCGGAGGACCCCAAGGCCGATCTCCGCCGCTACTACATGCTCGCCCACGGCAGCCACCTCCTCGATCTCGCCCGCCACCTCTTCGGCCCGATCGAGGCGGTCGACGCCCGCCTCACCGAACGTTTCGGCGCCTATTCCTGGCTCATCGCCGTCACCTTCGCCGACGGCACCCTGGGCCAGCTCGACGTCACCGTCGCCGTGCGCATGGACTGGCACGAGGGCTTCCAGCTCTACGGCGAGAAGGGCAGCGTCGTCGCCAGGACCTTCAACCCCTGGTTCTACCGCTCGAGCGAGGTCGACATCTTCCGCGAGGCCGACGCCAGCTGGCACCGCCCGCTCGGCGCCGATGGCCACTTCTACCGCCGCCAGCTCGAGGGCCTGGCCGACACCATCCTCCACGGCGCGCCGCTGCGGGGCGCGGACCTCGAGGACGGCATCGCCTCGGTGCGGGCGATGGTGGCGGTCGCCCGCTCGGCCGCCACCCGCCGCGAGATCGCCCTCGCCGACGCGACGGGCCCGGTCTGATGCGGCTCGGCATCTTCGCCAGGACCTTCGACACCCGCGGCGCCCGCCCGACGCTCGCCGCCGTCGCCGCCGCCGGCTACGAGACCGCCCAGTTCAACCTCGCCTGCCTCGGCCTCCCGCCGATGCCCGACGCCATCCCGGCCGGCGCGCCCGGCGAGATCGCCTCCGCCGCCGCCTCGACCGGTGTCGGGATCGCCGCCGTCTCCGGCACCTACAACATGATCCACCCCGACCCGGCCAAGCGCGCCCGCGGCCTCGCCCGCCTCGCCGTCCTCGCCGCCGCCGCCCGCCCGATGGGCACGGGCCTCGTCACCCTCTGCACCGGCACCCGCGACCCGGCCGACCAGTGGCGCTGGCACCCCGACAACGCCGCCCGCGCCGCCTGGGACGATCTCCTCGCCGAGATGGAAAAGGCCCTCACTATCGCCGAGACCCACGACATCGCCCTCGGCATCGAGCCCGAGCTCGCCAACGTCGTCGCCGATGCCCCGACGGCCTGCCGCCTGCTCGACGCCTTCGGGAGCCCGCGCCTGCGTATCGTCCTCGACCCCGCCAACCTCTTCGAGCAAGCCGACGCCCGCGCGCGCCGGCGCCTCGTCGAAGAGGCCGCCGACCTCCTCGGCCCGGCGATCGCCATGGCCCACGCCAAGGACCGCACCGCCGACGGCGGCTTCACCGCCGCCGGCCGCGGCGTCGTCGACTTCCGCCACTTCGTCCGCACGCTCCGCGCCGCCGGCTTCGACGGCCCCCTCGTCACCCACGGCCTCGCCGCCGCCGAGGCGCCGGAGGTCGCGGCCTTCCTCCGCGACGCCATCGCGTGAGCCGCTTCGCCCGCGACGGCATCGCCCTCGCCTACGAGGACGAGGGCGCCGGCCCGCCCGTCCTCTTCCAGCACGGCCTCGGCGGCGACGCCCGCCAGCCGGCCGAGGTCTTC
>NZ_CALLYO010000505.1 GCF_937858865.1 uncultured Amaricoccus sp.
TCCCTCGGGGCAAGGGCGAGGCGCGTCACCTGCCCGTAACCTGCCCGTCACATGCACGACACATTGACCGCCCGCGGGGGTCATGCGATGGGCGGGCTTCCCCCGGACGAGGACCTCCCCGCGATGCGCGCGCCGCTCCCGAGCTTCCCGACGCGCGGCGCCCGGCCGGGGTGGGGCGGCCGATGAACCCGCTGCACGGGATCGGCCTCAAGATCCTCTCGGTCTGCGTCTTCGTCGCGATGGCGGTCTGCATCAAGGCGGCGGCGCCGCACGTGCCGCCGGGGCAGGCGGTCTTCTTCCGCTCCTTCTTCGCCATCCCGGTCATCCTCGGCTGGCTCGCCTGGCAGGGCGGCCTGCGCCAGGGGTTCCGCACCCGCTATCCGCTCGGGCATCTCTGGCGCGGGCTGGTCGGCACCTCGGCGATGGGGCTCGGCTTCACCGCGCTCGCCTTCCTGCCGCTGCCGGAGGCGACGGCGCTCGGCTATGCCGCGCCGCTCCTCACCGTCATCTTCGCGGCGATGTTCCTCGGCGAGCAGGTGCGCGCCTTCCGCCTGACCGCGGTCTTCGTCGGGCTGGGCGGCGTTCTCATCGTGCTCCTGCCCAGCCTCTCCGTCGGGCTCGATGACGCCTCGTCGGCGCAGGCGGTCGGCGCGATGGCGGCGCTCTTCGGGGCGGTCTGCGCGGCGCTGGCGCAGGTCACCGTGCGCAAGCTCATCCATACCGAGCGGACGGCGACGATCGTCTTCTACTTCTCGCTGACCGCCTCGGCGCTGGCGCTCGCGACCGTCCCCTTCGGCTGGGTGGTGCCGGTGCCGCGCGAGGCGGCGCTTCTCGTCGGCGCCGGGCTTCTCGGCGGGGTCGGGCAGATCCTGCTGACCGAGAGCTACCGCCATGCCGAGACGGCGGTGATCGCGCCGTTCGAATACGTCTCGATGCTTCTCGCGCTCGTTCTCGGCTATACGATCTTCGGCGAGGTGCCGACGGTGCCGATGCTGGCGGGCGCGGCGCTGATCATCGCGGCCGGCCTCTTCATCATCTGGCGCGAGCGCCGGCTCGGCATCGAGCGTGCCGGGGCGCGCAAGGTGATGACGCCGCAGGGGTAGGGACATGCTGATCTACAAGGTTTTCCGGGCAGGGGAATGGGCCGAGCTCGCGGCGGCGGGGGAGACCCGCGGCGCCCCGGTCGACCGCGCCGACGGCTACGTCCACTTCTCGACCGCCGGCCAGCTCCCCGGCACGCTCGCGAAGCATTTCGCCGGCGAGACCGACCTCCTCCTCCTCGCCGTCGACGCCGAGGCGGCAGGCGAGGCACTGCGCTGGGAGCCCTCGCGCGGCGGGGCGCTCTTCCCGCACCTCCACCGCCCGCTCGCGCTGGCCGACCTCCTCTGGGCCCGCCCGCTCGACCAGGTGGCGATCGGGGATCTGGCATGAGCCTCGGCGAGCGGCTGGCGCTGCCGCTCCTCCACCGGCTCGACCCGGAGACGGCGCACGGGCTCGCGCTCCGTGCGCTGCGGGCCGGGCTCGCGCCGCGCGCCGACGCCGCCGCCTTCCCGCGGCTCGCGACGCGGCTCGCCGGCCTCGATCTCCCCAACCCGCTCGGGCTCGCCGCCGGCTTCGACAAGAACGCGCGCGCCGTCGGCCCGCTCCTCGCCGCCGGCTTCGGCTTCGTCGAGGTCGGAGCGGCGACGCCGCTGCCGCAGCCCGGCAACCCGCGCCCGCGGCTCTTCCGCCTCGCCGAGGACCGGGCGGTCATCAACCGCTTCGGCTTCAACAACGACGGCGCGGCGGCGATCGCCGCCCGCCTCGCCGCCCGCCCGCCCGGCGGCATCGTCGGGCTCAACATCGGCGCCAACAAGACGAGTGCCGACCGCGCCGCCGACTATGCCGCCGTGCTGGCCGCAGCCGGGCCGTACGTCGACTTCGTCACTGTCAACGTCTCCTCGCCCAACACCGAGCGTCTGCGCGACCTGCAGGGCGCCGACGCCCTCCGCGGCCTCCTCGCCGGCGTCGCGGCCGCGAACAGCGCGCTGGCCCGCCCGGTCCCCATCTTCCTCAAGATCGCCCCCGACCTCGCCGAGGCCGAGCTCGAGGCGCTCGTCGCCGTCGCGCTCGAGTCGGAGATCGCCGGCATCGTCGCGACCAACACCACCCTCGCACGTGACGGGCTCCGCAGCCGCCACCGCGCCGAGGCCGGCGGGCTCTCCGGGACACCCCTCCTCGCCCGCTCGACGGCGGTGCTCGCCCGGGTGCACGCGCTGACCGGCGGCCGCCTGCCGCTCGTCGGCGTCGGCGGGGTCGGCTCCGCCGAGGAAGCCTACGCCAAGATCCGCGCCGGCGCCTCGGCGGTCCAGCTCTACACCGCGCTGGTCTACCAGGGGCTCGGCCTCGTTCCGCGTCTCCTCGCCGGGCTCGACGCGCTGCTCGCCCGCGACGGCTTCGCCAGCGTCGCCGAGGCGGTCGGCACGGCGCCTCAGGCCGCGCGCGCCTCGAGCGCGGGATAGCGCAGCCCCAGGGTCACCCCGCGGGTCGCGTTCAGGATCATCAGCGCCGCCCAGAGCCCATGGTTGCCGAAGGTCGGCAGCAGCAGCGCCACCGCCGCCGCATAGACGGCGACCGAGACCAGCGCGGCATTGCGCATGGCCTGCGTCTCGGTGGCGCCGATGAAGATGCCGTCGAGCATCCAGGCGGCGATGCCGATGAGCGGGGCGACGGCCATCCAGGGAAGAAAGATGCGTGCTTCCACACGGACTTCCGGCGCGGTGGTCATCAGGTCGATGAGCGCGGGGCCGGCGAGCAGGATCACCGCCGCCATGAGCAGCGAGGCGCCGCCGCCCCAGGCCGAGGTGAGGCGGGCGGCGCGGCGCAGCTCGGTCCGGGCGTGCGCGCCGAGGGTCTGGCCGACCAGCGCCTCGGCGGCGAAGGCGAAGCCGTCGAGCGCGTAGGAGGTGACCGAGAGGAACTGCAGCAGCACCTGGTTGGCCGCGAGGGTCACGTCGCCGAGGCCGGCGCCGAAGAAGAGGAAGCTGGTGAAGCTCGCCTGCAGGATGACCGAGCGGATCAGGATGTCGCCGTTGACCTGCGCCATGCGACGCAGGCGCCGGGGGTCGAAGACCCGCGGCCAGTCGCGCCAGGTATTGCCGGCGAAGGCCGGGCGGCAGAGCCAGAGGCCGATGAGAAGGCCCGACCATTCGGCGAGGAGCGTCGCGGCGGCGACGCCGGGCACGCCCCAGCCGAAGCCGAAGACGAAGAGGACGGCGAGCAGCACGTTGATGCCGTTCATCGCCAGCTGCAGCATGAGCACCCCGCGGGTCTGCTCCATGCCGATCAGCCAGCCGGTCAGCGCATAGACCGAGATGGCGGCCGGCGCGCCCCAGATGCGGATGGCGAGATAGGTGCGGGCCAGCGCCTCGACCTCCGGCGAGGCCGGCGCGAGGCGGAAGGCGGCCCAGAAGACCGCCGCCTGGCCGGCGACGAAGAGGAGCCCGGCGGCGGCGCCGATGAGAAGGCCGCGCATGAGGAGCGCGCCGGTTTCGGCTGCCTCGCCGGCGCCGCGGGCCTGGGCGACCATGCCGGTCGTGCCCATGCGCAGGAAGCTGAAGATCCAGTAGATCGAGGTGAGGATGATGGTGCCGAGGCCGACGGCGCCGATCGGCGCCGCCTGGCCGAGCTGGCCGACGATGGCGGTATCGGCGGCGCCGAGCAGCGGGATGGTGGCGTTCGAGAGGACGATGGGCAGTGCGATCGCCAGCACGCGCCGGTTGGTGATGCCCATCGGCCGGAGGGTCATTCGCCCGCGGGCGGCATCAGGAAATGGCCGGTGGCCTGGGCGAAGAAGCGTGCGCGGTTGTCCTGCCACGCCTCGACGTGGACCGAGGCGTAGCGGCGGCCGGAGCGATTGACCCGGGCGCGGGCGTAGGCGTCGCGCGGCAGGCCCGGGCGGAGATAGTCGATGGTGAAGTCGATCGTCTTCGGCAGCGGCGGGAAGTGGCCGGCCTCGATCGCCGCCGCCGCCGCGCCGCCTGCCTCCATCCGCTCCCGGACCTGCGCCCAGGCCAGCTCCATGACCGCCGCCGTCTCGAGGAAGGCGCCGATCGCCCCCCCGTGCAGCGCCGGCAGCCGCGGGTTGCCGATCAGCTTCTCGTCGTAGACGAGCATGGCGGTCAGCTCGTCGCCGCGCCGCTCGAGGACGATGCCGAGGTCGCGGATATAGGGCACGCCGCCGGCGAGCCGGGCGAGGGCCGCATCGCGCCGCTGCTTCATCACCTGTGCGGGCTCGGGTGCCATCAGCGCACTTCCAGCGTGAAGGCGCCGGCGGCGGCGGCGACCGGCTCCTCCGGGCTCTCGGTCCAGGCCAGCGCCCGGGTGAAGGCGACCGCGCGGGTGCGGCGGTAGCATTCCGCCCGGGCGAAGAGCCGGCGGTTGGGCTGGGCCGGGCGCATGTAGTCGATGCGCAGGTCGATCGTCGCCGTCGCCTCCGGCGCGGAATGATGCGCGATGACGCTCGCGCCCGAGCAGGTGTCGAGCAGCGCGGTGACGACCCCGCCGTGCAGCACGCCCGTCTCCGGGTCGCCGACGAAGCGGGGGTCGTAGTCGAGCGCCATCAGCACCCAGCTCTCGCCGGTCTCGATGACCTGCATCCCGAGGTGGCGGGCATGCGGCAGCGCCTCGATGAAGCGGGCGGCGATGCGGGCCTTGAGCGCCGCGGGGTCTTCTTCAAGCTCGGCCATGCTCAGTCGCGGGCGCGCGCCCGCGCCTCGTAGATGTCGAAGGGTACGGCCGGCTCGTCCTTGGCACAGCGGATGACGAGGCTCGTCTTGACGCTGGCGACGTTCGGCGCGGCGGTCAGCTCCTCGGTAAGGAAGTTCTGGAAGGTGGAGAGGTCGGGGGCGACGCACTTCAGGATGAAGTCGATCTCGCCGTTCAGCATGTGGCACTCGCGCACCAGCGGCCAGCTGCGGCACTTGGCCTCGAAGGCGGAGAGGTCGCGCTCGGCCTGGCTGGAGAGGCCGACCATGGCGAAGACCTGCACCTCGAAGCCGAGTTCGCGGGCGTTGATGCGGGCATGGTAGCCCTCGATCAGCCCGGTTTCCTCGAGCGTGCGCACCCGGCGCAGGCAGGGCGGCGCCGAGATGCCGACCCGGCGCGACAGCTCGACGTTGGTCATCCGCCCGTCGGCCTGCAGTTCGGCGAGGATCCGGCGGTCGATGGGATCGAGCTTGGTGCCGGGCATCGAGATCTCCTTTTGCCGCCCGTTCCTTACGCATTCGCCCCGGCCTTCGCAACAATGTTTCGGGGTCGCGCACGATTCTTAATCGTGATGCGGGCCGCCCTTGATTCCGGCTGCCTGCCGCCCGACAAGGCGTGACGACAAACAATCCGGGGACTGTCATGGAACAGGAAGTCATCGAGCAGGGCGCGCACATCGGCGGCGTGACCTTCGGCACGTTTCTGCTCGACGCGCTCTTCATCTTCTTCTTCGTCGTCTGGTTCTGGATCCTGATCCGGGTCCTCATGGATCTCTTCCGCCGCAAGGACATGTCCGGCATCGCCAAGGTGCTCTGGGTGATCTTCCTGGTGGTGCTGCCCTACATCGGCATCTTCGCCTACCTGCTCACCCAGGGCTGGAGCATGGGCGAGCGCGACATGGAGCAGGCCGAGCTCGCGCGCGAGCAGCTCCGCAGCGTCGTGGGCTTCAGCGTCGCGGACGAGATTGCGAAGCTCGAGAAGCTGAAGGCCGACGGCACGATCAGCGACGCCGAGTATCAGAAGCTCCGCGCCAAGCTGATCTGATCTGGGGCGGGGGCGGCCCGGCGGCCGCCCTTTCCCCGGCGGACGGCGGGGCCTATATAGCGGTGCCACGCCCGGGAGGTTCCTCATGTCCGACGCCCGCCACACCCGCCTGCTCATCATCGGCTCCGGCCCGGCCGGCTATACCGCCGCCATCTACGGCGCCCGGGCAATGTTGAAGCCGCTGCTGGTCCAGGGCATCCAGCCGGGCGGGCAGCTCACCATCACCACCGAGGTCGAGAACTGGCCGGGCGACGTCGAGGTGCAGGGCCCCGCGCTCATGGAGCGGATGGAGGCGCACGCCCGCTCGACCGGCGCCGAGATCGTCTCCGACCATATCGCCCGGCTCGAGCTCGGCAGGCGGCCCTTCACCGCCATCGGTGACGGGGGAACGGTCTACACGGCGGATGCCGTCATCCTCGCCACCGGCGCCCAGGCGAAATGGCTCGGGCTCGAGTCCGAGGAGAAGTTCAAGGGCTTCGGCGTCTCGGCCTGCGCCACCTGCGACGGCTTCTTCTACCGCGGGCGCGAGGTGGTGGTGATCGGCGGCGGCAACACCGCGGTCGAGGAGGCGCTCTTCCTCACCAACTTCGCCACCAAGGTGACGCTGGTGCACCGGCGCGACGAGCTCCGCGCCGAGAAGATCCTGCAGGAGCGGCTCTTCGCCCACCCCAAGGTCGAGGTGCTCTGGAACCAGGCGCTCGACGAGGTGCTGGGCGAGAACGACCCGCGCGGCGTCACCGGCGTGCGGCTGCGCGACCTGCGCGACGGCACCGAGCGGGTGGTGCCCTGCGACGGCGTCTTCGTCGCGATCGGCCACGCGCCGGCCTCCCAGCTCGTCGAGGGCCAGCTCGAGCTCCACCACGGCGGCTACGTCAGGACCCAGCCCGGCTCCACGGCGACCTCGGTCCCGGGAATCTTCGCCGCCGGCGACATCGCCGACCCGATCTACCGCCAGGCGGTCACCTCGGCGGGGATGGGCTGCATGGCCGCGCTCGACGCCGAGCGCTTCCTCGCCGCGCACGAGGAGGCGGGCGAGCCCGCCCCCGACGCGGCGCAGATCGCGGCGGCGGAATAGGCGCCCGCCGGAGCGGGCGCCCTCGCGGTTCGCTAGAGGACGAAGTCGATCGCCTTGTAGTTCGAGGCGTGGATGCCGGCGCCGTCCTCGATGACGAGCTGGAACTCGAAGGCGGCGTCGGTGTCGGTGTTGCCGCGCACGATCGTGTTGTTGCCGGAGTCGACCAGCGACAGGTGCCGGAGTCCCGAGCCGCCGAAGATGAAGGCCTCGTTGGCCCCCGACGCGGCGTTCGCGTCGATGCCGGAGAGGTCGATCCGGTCGCCGCCGGCAACGCCGACGCCCTGGAAGGCGGTGGCGCCGTCGCCGGCCCGGATGATGTCGCGGGCCGCCGGCGTCGACCAGGAGGCGGAGTCGAAGTCGAAGGTATCGTTGCCGAGCCCGCCGATCAGGATGTCGGGGTCCTCGGCGCCGGTCAGCCAGTCGTTGCCGGCCTGCCCGCGCAGGGTGTCCCTGCCGGGCCCGCCGAAGAGCACGTCGTTGCCCGCGCCGCCGATCACGATGTCGTTGCCGCCCTTGCCGCGGATCTCGTCGTTGCCGCCGAGGCCGTTCAGCGTGTTGTTGCCGCTGTTCCCCTCGATGTAGTTGGCGAGGTTGTTGCCCGTGCCGTTCTGGTTGGTGGTGTTGTAGAGGATGAGCGCCTCGAGGTTGGCGCTCAGGGTGTAGTTCCCGCCGTACGAATAGACCGTGTCGTAGCCCTCGCCGGCATACTCGCTGATGCTGTCGTTGACCGTGTCGACATAGTAGGTGTCGTCGCCGGGTCCGCCGGCCATGCTGTCGTAGCCGCTGCCGCCGTAGAGCGTGTCGTCGCCGTACCATCCGTCGAGATAGTCGTCGCCGCTGTCGCCCGAGATGTAGTCGTTGCCGTAGCCGCCCCAGAGCGAGTCGTCCCCGGAATAGCCGTAGATGTAGTCGTCACCGCCGTAGCCATAGACATAGTCGTCGCCGCCGTAGGCGTAGACGACGTCCTGGGCGTCCGACGTGCCGGTGACGCCGCCCGGGTAGGTGGTCACGCCGGCGCTCAGATAGCTGTAGATGCTGTCGGGATTTGCGGTTCCGTAGAAGTAATTTGCCATGAAAATCTTCCTCGGTCTGCCCGGGGCGAAATGAAACCGTCCAGCAACCTGGACCGGCCCGGAGGCCGCCCCTCGATAACCTCCAGGACCGGCGTGAACCGCGGCGCGATCGGATCAATCGGGATCGCCCGCGGATATCGGTTATGCTTCGGCTGCAGACACGGGGGTGGGCGAAGAAGCCGCACCGCCGCCAAAAGAGATTGCGATCTATAGGCGTCTTCTTAGCACAGGAAGGGACGATTCGAAAACCGGCTTCGCGCCCGCGCGTCCCGGAGGGCGCGCGGGGGCGGGGAAGGGTCAGTGGACGCTGACCGGCGAGAATTCGTTCTGCCGCGCCACCACGAAGGCCTGCGCGCGCTCCGGCACCAGCGCCAGCACCTGCCCGTTGGGGGCGTGGATGGCGTAGAGGTGGTCGAGCGTGGTCTGCGCGCGGATCTCCTCGGGGAGGTCGGCGGTCTTCACCTCGCGGACATAGACGATGCGCTTGTCGCCGAAGAGCTTCTCGTCGGCGGGAAGGCTGGGAAAGTCGGTCATGGCTGCCTCCTAGGTTTCCTTGCCGTTCGTCCGGGCATTGATCGGGATCGCCCGCACGATCGTCTCGGGCTCGTCGCGCGCGAGGTCGATGTGCAGGAGCCCGTGCTCCAGATGAGCGCCCGAGACCTCAACGCCGTCAGCCAGCACAAAGCTCCGCTGGAACTGGCGCGCGGCGATCCCGCGATGCAGGAAGACCCGGCCCTCCGTGTCGTCGGCCTGCCGGCCGCGGACCACCAGCTGGTTGTTTTCGAGCGTGATCGACAGATCGTCCTCGCCGAAACCGGCGAGCGCGAGCGTGATGCGGTAGGAACTCTCACCGCGCTGCTCGATGTTGTAGGGCGGATAGCCGTCGTTGCCCGACTTCGCGGTCCGCTCCACCAGCCGGTCGAGCTGCTCGAACCCCAGTAGATAGGGATGCGAGGCGAAGGATACCTTGGTCATGTCTCAAGTCCTTGTCTCAAGCGACTCTCGCCGGGGTCCCGAAACGGCAGCCCCGACAAGGGAAAAATGGGGGCCGGCCCCAGGAAAAACAAGGTCCGGGCAGAGCCGGGACTATGCGGAAAGCGCGGCCCGGGCTATAAGCGGTCAAAGCCCGCGAGGTGCCCGGCCCGATGAACACGTCTCCCTCGATGCAGCGCGACGAGGTGCTGCGCGTCAAACTGGAGCTCCTGCAGCGCGAGCATCGCGATCTCGACACCGCCATCGCCGCGCTCGATTCCGAGGGCCGCGCCGACGCGCTGACGCTGCGCCGGCTGAAGAAGCGCAAGCTGATGCTGAAGGACGAGATCCAGCGCATCACCGACGAGATCACCCCCGACATCATCGCCTGACCGCGGCGGACCCGACCTTGCGTGCGGCCGGGGCGCGGCTATAGTCGCCGCCTTCGCGCCACCGCCGGGGGGAATTTCGCATGGCCGCGCCACTGATCGGCATCGTCATGGGCAGCCAGTCCGACTGGGAGACCATGCGCCCGGCGGCCGAGATCCTCGCCGAGCTCGGCGTGCCGCACGAGGTCAGGATCGTCTCCGCCCACCGCACCCCCGACCGCATGTTCGCCTATGCCGAGGCGGCCGCCGGCCGCGGCCTGAAGGCGATCATCGCCGGGGCAGGGGGGGCGGCGCACCTGCCGGGCATGCTCGCCGCCAAGACCCGCCTGCCGGTCCTCGGCGTGCCGGTCCGCTCGGTCGCCCTCTCCGGGCTCGACTCCCTCCTCTCCATCGTCCAGATGCCGAAGGGCGTGCCGGTCGGCACCCTCGCCATCGGCCAGGCCGGCGCGGCCAACGCCGGCCTCCTCGCCGCCGCGATCCTCGCCGCCTGGGACGAGGCCCTTGCCGCCCGCCTCGAGGCCTGGCGCGCCGCACAGACCCGCGCCGTGGCGGAGACCCCCGATGACGCCTGAGCCGCTCCCGCCCGGCAGCCGCATCGGCATCCTCGGCGGCGGCCAGCTCGGGCGGATGCTGGCGATGGCCGCGGCGCGGCTCGGCATGCGCACGCACGTCTTCGAGCCGGGCGACGCGCCCGCCGCCCAGGTCGCCAATGCCGTGACCCATGCGGCCTACGACGACACCGCCGCGCTCTGCGCCTTCGCCGCCGAGGTCGACGTCGTCACCTACGAGTTCGAGAACGTCGCGCTCGCCGCGGTCGACACCCTCGCCCCGCTGGTGCCGGTCCGCCCCGGCCGGCGCGCGCTCGAAGTGGCGCAGGACCGGATCGCCGAGAAGGATTTCCTGCGCGGGCTCGGGCTCCGCACCGCGCCCTATGCGGCCGTCGACGGGCCGGAGGCGCTGGCGGCGGCGATGGCGGAGATCGGCGCGCCGGCGATCCTCAAGACCCGGCGCTTCGGCTACGACGGCAAGGGGCAGGTGCGGCTCGATTCAGGCGCCGCGCCCGGCGAGGCCTGGGTCGCGGTAGGCGAGGCGCCTTCGGTCCTCGAGGGTTTCGTCGCCTTCGAGCGCGAGATCTCGGTCGTCGCCGCTCGCGGCCTCGGCGGCGAGATCGCCGCCTTCGACCCCGGCGAGAACGTGCACCGCGACGGCATCCTGCACCGCACCACCGTGCCGGCGCGCATCTCCCCGGCGCTGGCGCAGGATGCGGTGCTGATCGCGGGGCGCATCCTCAACGCCCTCGATTATGTGGGCGTGATCGGGGTGGAGATGTTCGCCACGCGCACCGGCCTGGTGGTGAACGAGATCGCCCCCCGGGTGCACAACTCCGGCCACTGGACCGAGGCCGCCTGCCTGATCGACCAGTTCGAGCAGCACGTCCGCGCCATCTGCGGCTGGCCGCTCGGCGACGGCGCGCGGCATTCCGACGCCGAGATGGTCAACCTCCTCGGCGCCGAGGCGGGCGAGGCGCCGCGGATCGCCGGGGCGCGGGTGCACCTCTACGGCAAGGCCGAGGCGCGGCCGGGGCGCAAGATGGGCCACGTCACCCGCATCTCCCCGAAGGGGCCATGAGCGCGCCGCGGGTCGCGGTGCGCGCCGTGCTCGTGCTGCGCGGGCGGGTGCTGCTCGTCAACGCCTATCCGGGCGAGGCGAGCGATCTCTGGGTGCCGCCCGGCGGCGGGGCGGAGGCCGGCACCAGCCTGCACGAGAACCTGGTGCGCGAGGTGCGCGAGGAGACCGGGCTCCTGGTCCGGCCGGGACGGCTGGTCGGGCTCTCGGAGTTCCACAACCCCGAGACCGGCTTCCATCAGGTGGACCTGCTCTTCCGCGTGCGGCTGGCCGGCAGCGAGGAGGTGGGGCTGGCCGATCCGGCCGGGGTGGTGAACCGGCTGCACTGGGCCTGCGAGGCGGAGCTCGCCGGGCTGCGCGTCAAGCCGGGCATCCTCCGCGAGGTCGCCTTCGGCGCGCGGCGCGGCCTGGTGCACGAGGCGCTCGACGTGATGGTGCCGTGACGGCCGCGGCAGGAGCCTGAACGGGCGGCGCCCCGGGGCCCGCATCAGGCGTAGACGGATTCGCGGCCGAAGTGCCTGGTCAGCAGGTAGTAGACCACGGCGCGGTGCTTGTTGCGGTTCGACCGCCCGTAGCTGTCGAGCACCTTGTCGATGCCGGCCTTGAGCTCCGGCCCGTCCTTCAGGCCGAGCTTCCGCACCAGGAAGTTGGCACGGATCGTGTCGATCTCGGATTGCTGGGTGCCCGACACCACCGAGCTGTCGGGATTGTAGATCGCCGGGCCGAGGCCGATCGTCACCTTGGTCAGAAGGTCCATGTCGGCGGTCACGCCGCACTTCTCCCTGAGGTCGGCGGCGTAGATCGCGATCAGGTCGTCGCGCTTGCTCATTTTTCTCACTCTCCCTTGCCCGCGCTGCCGCGGATGGGGAAAGCATGGCCCGCCCGGCCGCATGTGGCAAGCGCCGGGCCGGGCGGGGCCCGGGCGGGGAAGGTCAGGCCTTGCCGCCCTTGGGCGCCGGCGTGCCGACGCGCAGGCCCTGTCCGGCGGTCGCCGTGGCCTTCGGCTTCTCCTTCTTCGGCTTCTTCGGTTCCCGCGACGGGCGGTCCTTGCCCTTGGTCATGCGCCTCTCCTCCCCGGGGAACCTCCGGCCGACGACGCGCGCGCCCCGGGCACGCAGCGCCCGCCCTGCGAAGGATCTGCGCCTCGCGGCTGGCCGTGTCAACGATGCGTTGAGCTTCGTTGCGATCTGG
>NZ_CALLYO010000506.1 GCF_937858865.1 uncultured Amaricoccus sp.
CTTGCCGTAGGACAGCCGGATGTTGCGGCATTCGACGCTGACTTTCTTCATGCGGATTCCCCTTCATTGCGAGCCGGCCGCTGGCGCGCCTGGGCGCGTTCCACCAGCAGGTGCGAGACATACGTGCCGATGGCCACCCCGGCCACCGCCAGGACGCCGACCGCGGCGCCGGGACCCCGGCCGGCCGCGGATTCGGCCCGCTCGAACCGGGCGATCGTCGCGGTCGCCATCGCATCGGCGTGCATCTGCGCGATCGCCTCGTCCAGGCCGCGCAGCACCTCGGCCGGCCCGGCCCCGCTGTGGTGCGCGATGCCGCGCAGCAGCCCGCGGAGCTGGCCCATCGTCGCGGCCGCCGCCGTGTCGTGCCTGCTGGCGATCGTCAGGCCGGGACGGCCTCGCGCCGCTGGGAGATCTGGTAGCCGATCGCGAGGATGGTGAACCAGACCGGGGCGACGTAGAGCGCGACCCGCGTGCCGTCGTCGAAGCCGAGGAAGATCGCGACCATGGCGAGGAAGGCGAGCACGAGCCAGTTGGTGAAGGGCGCACCCGGCAGGCGGAAGGAGACCGGCGCCGCCTCGCCGCGGGTGACCGCCCGGCGGTAGCCGATGTGGGCGAGCATGATCATGCCCCAGGTCCAGAGCGTGCCGACCAGCGCGACCGAGGTCACGTAGACGAAGACCTGCTCGGGGATGAAGTAGTTCAGCACCACGCCGAACAGCATGACGATGACCGAGACGGTGATGCCGAGCGCCGGGACGTGGTTCTTGTTGACCTTGCCGAAGGCCTTCGGCGCCTGGCCGAAATGGGCGAGGGTGTAGAGCATCCGGCCGGTCGAGAAGATGCCGGAGTTGCACGACGAGGCGGCGGCGGTGATGACGACGAAGTTGATGACGAGGGCGGCGGCGGGGAAGCCCATGCGCTCGAAGACCATCACGAAGGGGCTCTCGCCGGCGGAGAACTCGGACCAGGGCACGAGCATCATCACGACGAGCAGCGCGCCGATGTAGAAGACCAGGATCCGCCAGACGACGGCGTTGGTGGCCTTCGGCAGCGACTTCTCCGGGTCCTCGACCTCGCCGGCGGTCACGCCGAGCAGCTCGACGCCCTGGAAGGCGAACATCACCATCTGGAGCGCGAGCACGACGCCGAGCATGCCGGTCGGGAAGAGCCCGCCGTGCGCCCAGAGGTTCGTGACGCTCGCCGCCTCGGCATGCTCGCCCGAGCCGAAGATCAGGAAGAGGGGGCCCGCGACGAGCAGGGCGACGATCGCGACGATCTTGATCAGGGCGAACCAGAACTCGAGCTCGCCGAAGAGCTTCACCGCGATGAGGTTCACGCTGTAGAGGACGCCGAGCGTGACGAGCGCGGGGATCCACTGCGGCACCTCGGGGAACCAGTAGTGGGTGTAGATGCCGACGGCGGTGATCTCGGCCATGCCGGTCACCACCCACATGAACCAGTAGGACCAGCCGGTGGCGAAGCCGGCGAAGGGCGAGACGTATTCCTCGGCGTAGGTGGCGAAGGAACCGGCGACCGGGCGGTGCAGCATCAGCTCGCCGAGGGCGCGCATGATGAGGAAGATGATGAGGCCCGCCGCGGCGTAGGCGAAGATGAGGCCGGGGCCGGCCTGGCTGATGGCGCGGCCGGAGCCGAGGAAGAGGCCGACGCCGATGGCGCCGCCGAGCGCGATGAGCTGCACGTGGCGGTCCTTGAGGCCGCGGTGGAAGTCGCCGGCCTCCTGCTTCTGTTCGGCGTCGAGCGCCGCCTGGTCCATGTGTCGCATGGATTCCTCCGGGGGGATTGTTCGTTGAGGGGTGAGGGGTGGGGCCGCCGTCGTCCGGCGGCCCCGGTCGGTCAGCCGAGACGGGCGACGAGCTCGATCTCGACGCTGGCGCCGCGCGGCAGCGCGGCGACCTGGACGGTGGAGCGGGCCGGCTTGTGGGTGCCGAAGCGCTTCTCGTAGACGGCGTTGAGCTTGGCGAAGTCGCCGAGGTCGGTGACGAAGACGGTCGCCTTCACCACCCGGTCGAAGCTCGAGCCGGCCTCGGCGAGGACGGCGGCGAGGTTGTCGAAGACCTGCTCGGTCTGCGCCTCGATGCCCTCGGCCAGGTTGCCCTTGAGGTCGAGCGGGATCTGGCCCGAGGTGAAGAGGAAGCCGTCGACCTTGACGGCGTGGACGTAGGGACCGATGGCGGCGGGGGCGCCGGAGGCGTTGATGGGCTTCATGCGTGGGCTTCCTTCGGGTGGTGGGTGGAAAGGGTGGCAGGGGCGGTGTAGCGCTCGATGCCGAGGGGACGGGCGTCGATCGCCGGCGCGCGGCCGGTGACGAGGTCGGCGAGCACGCGGCCGGAGCCGCAGGCCATGGTCCAGCCGAGCGTGCCGTGGCCGGTGTTGAGCCAGAGGTTGCCGTACTTCGCCTGGCCGATGATCGGCGGGCCGTCCGGGGTCATCGGCCGGTGGCCGGCCCAGAAGGTGCCGGCCTTGGCGTCGCCGCCGGCCCCGTAGAAGTCGGTGACGACATGCTCGAGCGTGGCGCGGCGGCTGGTGTGCAGGCGGGTGTCGTAGCCGTCGAGCTCGGCCATGCCGCCGACGCGGATGCGGTCGCCGAGGCGGGTGATGGCGACCTTGTGGTATTCGTCCATCACGGTCGATTCCGGCGCGCCGGCCGGGTCGGTGATCGGCACGGTCAGCGAGTAGCCCTTGACCGGGTAGACCGGCAGGCCGATGCCGTGCGGCTTCAGCAGCAGCGGCGAGTAGCTGCCGAGCGCCACGACGTAGGCGTCGCCGGTGACGGTGCCGGTGCTGGTCGCGACGCCGGCGATCCGGTCCCCGTCCGCGACGAGCCCGGTGATCTTCACGTCGTAGCGGAAGTCGACGCCGCGGGCGGCGGCGAGCTCGCGCAGCGCATTGGTGAACTTGAAGCAGTCGCCGGTCTCGTCGCCCGGGAGGCGCAGGCCGCCGACGAACTTCTCCCGCACCCGGGCGAGGGCGGGCTCGACGCGGATGCAGCCCTCGACGTCGAGCACCTCGTGCGGCACGCCGAGGTCGGCCAGCACGTGCACGTCCTTGGCCGAGCCCGCGAGCAGCTTCTCGGTGCGGAAGAGCTGCAGCGTGCCCTGGCTGCGCTCGTCGTAGGCGATGCCGGTCTCGGCGCGCAGCTCGCGCAGCAGGTCGCGGCTGTATTCGGCGATCGGCACCATGCGGCTCTTGTTCACCTCGTAGGCGGCGGCGGTGCAGTTCCGGAGCATGGCGAAGGCGAAGCGCCAGAAGGCGGGGTCGAAGCTCGGGCGGATGAAGAGCGGGCTGTGCTTCATGAACAGCCACTTGATCGCCTTGACCGGGATGCCGGGCGCCGCCCAGGGCGAGGCGTAGCCGGGGGAGACCTCGCCGGCGTTGGCGAAGCTCGTCTCGAGCGCGGGGCCTTCCTGGCGGTCGAGGACGGTGACCTCGTGCCCGGCCTGCGCCAGGTACCAGGCGCTCGTCGTGCCGATGACGCCGCTGCCGAGGATGATGATCTTCATGCGCTGAGCCTTTCGATCTGCGGGGCGGCGTAGCTGCGGGCGTAGCGGCCCCCGAGGGAGGTGAGGATTTCGTAGCCGATGGTGCCGGCCTGGGCGGCGAGGGCGTCGACCGTCTGCCGCGGCCCGAGGAGCTCGAGGAAGCCGCCCTCGACCGCGGCCGGCGCGTCGGTGACGTCGAAGGTCGCGGTGTCCATCGAGACGATGCCGACCAGCGGCACCTCGGTCTCGCCGGCGAAGGCGCGGCCGCGGCCGCTCAGCGTGCGCAGGAAGCCGTCGGCATAGCCGACCGCCACGGTGGCGATGCGCCGCGGGCCGGGCGCGGTCCAGGTGGCGCCGTAGCCGACCTGCGCCCCGGCCGGGACCTCGCGGGTCTGCACGATGCGGCCGAGGAGCCGCACCACCGGCCGCATCGGATTGGCCGCGCCGGCGACCGGGGCGATGCCGTAGAGCGCCGCGCCCGGACGGGCGAGGTCGAAGTGGAAGTCCGGCCCGAGGAAGACGCCGGAGGAATTGGCCAGGCTCGCCGGCGCCGCCGGCAGCCGCCGCCGCGCCGCCTCGAAGCGGGCGAGCTGGCTGCGGTTCATCGGGTGGTCCTGCCGCTCGGCGCAGGCGAGGTGGCTCATCACCAGCCGCAGCGCGATGCCGTCGAGCCGCGCCGGATCGTCGGCGAGCGCCGCGACCTCGGCCTCGGCGAGGCCGAGCCGCGACATGCCGCTGTCGACCTGCACGACGCCCGGCAGCCGCCGGCCGCGCTCGGCGGCCAGCGCCGCCCAGGCCGCGACCTGGGCCGGGCTGTTCAGCACCGGGATGGCGTCGGCCGCGGCGCAGTCGGCCTCGGCGCCGGCCGGCAGCCCGTTCAGCACGAAGATCTCGGCGCCGGGCAGCAGCGGGCGGAGCGCGATCGCCTCGTCGAGATGCGCGACGAAGAACTGCCGCGCCCCCGCCGCCGCCAGCGCGGGGGCGACCTCGGCGGCGCCGAGCCCGTAGGCGTCGGCCTTCACCACCGCCGCGCAGCCCGCCGTGCCGGCGAGCTCGCGAAGCGCCTTCCAGTTCGCCACGATCGCGCCGAGGTCGATCTCCAGCAGCGCGCCGGCGTGGGATGATGGGTGTTGCGTCATTCGCCGCTTCCTCCTGTCTTGCCCAGGTATAAGCAAGGCGCATGCCAACTTTGCGCCGCACGCAACCCATTGTAACGGCGCGGGATTCCCGCGAGCTGCGCGGAACGCGAGTGTAAACGAACGTGTACGACTCGCGGCCTGCGAGCGGAAAATGTCCGCTTGCTCAAGCACTTCCGCCGGGTGTAAGGAATCCCTTACGGCTGTAAGGAATCATTTACAGGGGAGGCGGGCGTGCGCTTCGACATCCTCTTCGCCGACCGGGTGGGCATCGCCTCGGAGATCCTGTCGGTCATCGCCCGCCGCCGGGTCAACGTCGTCGGCGTGGAGGTGGAGGTGCCGCACGTCTATGTCGACGCCCCCGACTATCCCGACCGGGACCTCGCCGCGCTCGCGGCCGACCTCGCGACCGTCGCGGGGGTCGAGACGGTGCGCACCGTCGATCTCCTGCCCGGCGAGCGGCGGCGGATGCAGCTCCATGCGCTGCTCGACGCGCTCGGCGGCCCGGTCATGGCGCTCGACGGGGCGGGCACGATCCTCGTCGCCAACCAGGCGGCGGCGAGCGCCGCCGGGCGGGCCGATCTCGCCGGGGTGCGGCTCGCCACGCTCGTCGACGCGCCGGACGCGGTGGCGGAGCTGGTCGAGGGCGGCTTCGGCCTGCCGCCGCGCGAGGTGACGCTGAAGGGCCGGCCCTACATGCTCGAGACGCATCCGGTCGATCCGGCCGACGGCGCGGCCGGCGGGGTCGTGCTGCTGCACGCGCCGCAGCGGCTCGGCGAGCGGCTGAACGCGCTGCAGGGGGCGGAGACCGGCGGCTTCGAGGCCATCCTCGGCGAGTCGCCGCCGATGCGCGCGCTGAAGGCGCGCGGGGCGCGGGTGGCGGCGGTGGACGCCCCGCTGCTCATTCTCGGCGAGACCGGCACCGGCAAGGAACTCCTCGCCCGCGCCTGCCATGCGGCGAGCCCGCGCGCCGAGCGGCCGTTCCTCGCGCTCAACTGCGCCGCGCTGCCCGAGAGCCTCGCCGAGAGCGAGCTCTTCGGCTACGCCGGCGGCGCCTTCTCCGGCGCCCGCCGCGAGGGCAAGCCGGGGCTCCTCGAGCTCGCCGACCGCGGCACGGTCTTCCTCGACGAGGTGGGCGAGATGTCGCTCTACCTCCAGGCCAAGCTGCTGCGCTTCCTCAACGACGGCAGCTTCCGCCGCGTCGGCGGCGAGCGCGAGGCGCGGGTGAACGTGCGCATCATCAGCGCCACCCACCGCGACCTGCCGGGGATGATCACGCGCGGCGAGTTCCGCGAGGACCTCTTCTACCGGCTGAACGTGCTCAGCCTGACGCTGCCGCCCCTGCGCGAGCGGGGCGAGGACATCCGCCTGCTCGCCCGGCACTTCGTCGCCCGCGCCGCCGCCCAGGCCCGCCGCTCCGACTGCCGCCTCGCGTCCGACGCCGAGCGGGCGCTGATGGCCGCCCCCTGGCCGGGCAACGCCCGCCAGCTCGAGAACGTCATCTTCCGCGCCGTCACGCTCAGCGACCACGGGCTGCTGACCGAGGCCGACCTCGGGCTGGCGGCGAGCGCCGCCGGGCGCCGCGGCGCGGCCGACGGCGAGGTGACGACCTGGGCCGAGGCGCTGGCCGGCTTCGAGCGCGACCTGCTCGCCCGGCTCTACCCGAGCTATCCCTCGAGCCGGCGGCTCGCCGCCCGCCTCGGCGCCTCGCACACGATGATCGCCAACAAGCTCCGCCGCCACCGGCTGCCGGAGGGCGCCGGGAAGGGGTGACGCGCGCGACCGGTTCGCGCGATCGGCGAAGGAATGGGTCCGCCCTCCCCACCTGTCCCGCCCGAGGCCCTGCCTCCCCGGGCGGGCGCTTCTCGCCCGCCGGGTCGGGCGCTGCCCTTTTCGCTCTGGAGTGACGGGTCGGACGGGTGGGTCAACTCAGGCGGCGAGGCCGAAGAGCGGCCCGTCGGCCGCGACGAGGGCGTGCGTGACGCGCCAGAGGATCCAGCCGCTCTCGGGCGCGGTCACCGTCGCGATCTCGCGGCCGAAGACGTCCTCGACGGTGGCGAGGACGGCGCCGGCGGCGACCCTCTCGCCGGGCTCGACGCGACAGCGGCAGAGCCCGTCGGCCGGGGCGTTCACCCAGAGATAGCGGGTCGTCATCACCGGGGTGCGGGCGAGCGGCGGCGCCGCCTCGACCATGCCGAGGCGGTGGGCGATGCGCAGCACGCCCTCGAGGTGGAAGCGCACGTTCTCCTCCTCGACGAGCCCGATCCGCCCCGCCTCGGCGAAGGCGGCGGAGCGGCGGCGGGTGGCGCGGCCGGTGGTGCTGCGGCCGGGGGCGGCGAGATGCTCCGGGCCGAGGCGCACGACGATCTCGGCGTCGAAGCAGCGGGCGAGCGCGAGGCTTTCGGCGTCGAAGGCCGGCTCGCCGATCTCCTGGGCGATGGTGAAGCGGCTGACCTGTTCGCAGAGATCCCCGCCGTGCAGGTCGACGAGGACGTCGGCGTCGGCGGCGAACTCCTCCAGCACCGCCCAGGCCAGCGCCTCGGAGAAGCTGCCGTCCGGCCGGCCGGGGAAGGAGAAGTTGATGTTCTTCCCGTCGATCGGGCAGACGTACTGCGCGCGCGAGGCGATGGCCGGCTGGTTGAGGATCGGGATGACCGAGATGCGGCCGCGGAGCGCCGGGGGCGCGACGGCGCGCTGCAGGCGGACCGCGGCCTCGATGCTCGAGGTCTCGTTGACGTGGACGCCGGCGATCACCGCCAGATGCGGCCCGGGCGCGGCGCCGGTCAGCCGGGCGACCGGAAAGCGCCAGCCGGCGAGGACGCCGGGCGAGAAGGCAAGCTCCTCGAACGAAAGTCCGGGCTCCATTTCCGCGCACTCCCTCCGCGTTGACACCTGCCTTGGGCGACCGTAGCGTCGGCGCCGGGTCGATGCCAGCAGGGGGCGCAGATGTCATTGAAGCTCGCGGCCATCTTCCGTCCGGCGGCGCTCGTCGCCGCGGCGCTCGCGGCCGCTCCGGGGGCCGCCGTCGCGCAGGACACCCTCGCCCGGATCACCGGGGAGGGGAGCGTCCGCATCGGCATCGCCAACGAGCGGCCCTACGGCTACGTCGAGACCGACGGGACCGTGGCCGGGGCGATCCCCGACATCGTGCGCGCGGCGCTGGCGCCGCACGGGGTCACCGAGCTCGAGCCGCAGATCGTCGACTTCAACGCGCTGATCCCCGGGCTCAACGCCGACCGCTTCGACATCATCGCCGCCGGCATGTACATCAACCCGCAGCGCTGCGAGGCGATCGCCTTCACCAACCCGCTGACCCGCGCCGGCTACGGCTTCGCCGCCAAGGCGGGGAACCCGACCGGCGTGCACAGCGTCGCCGAGGCGGTGGCCAACCCGGAGGTGACCGTCGGCACGCAGACCGGCTCGGCGCAGGTCGAGGCGCTGGCGAGCGCCGGGCTGCCGGCCGACCGCACGGTGCTCTTCGCCAATGCGACCGAGGCGCTGGCCGGGCTCCGGGCGGACCGGGTCGACGTGATCTTCTTCCCCGGGCTCGAGCTCGGCGCGCTGCTCGCGACGGCCAACGACCCCTCGGTCGAGCGGGTGACGCCGTTCGAGCAGGCCAGGACCGAGAGCGGCGAGCCGGCCTACGGCTATGCCGCCTTCGGCGTGCGCAAGGGCGACGAGGGGCTGCGCGATCTCCTCAACACCGAGATCGCCCGGCTGATCGAGTCGGGCGAGCTGCTCGAGATCATCTCGAGGTACGGCTACGGCGAGGACGAGCTGCCGACGCCCGGCGTGACGGCCGAATCCCTCTGCGCCGGCTGACCCCCGGCCGGGGGACGGCCTGAGGTGGAGGCGCTCCTCGGGCCGCTCGAGCTGCTGCCGCAGCTCCTGCGCGGGGCGCGGATCACGCTGCAGCTGACGCTGCTGACCGCGGTCCTCGCCTTCTTCCTCTCCTTCGCCGTCGCCTTCGCCCGCAATGCGCCGTGGAAGTGGCTGCGCTACGCGACCGTCGCCTACGTCGAGATCTTCCGCGGCACCTCGGCGCTGGTGCAGCTCTTCTTCCTCTTCTTCATCCTGCCCGCCTACGGTCTCTCGCTGCCGCCGATGCTGACGGCGATCGTCGCGCTCGGGCTCAACATGTCGGCCTACGGCTCGGAGATCGTGCGCGGCGCCATCGCGACGGTCGGGCAGGACCAGCGCGACGCGGCCCGGGCGCTCGGGCTCACCCGGGTGCAGACCTGGCGCACGGTGATCCTGCCGCAGGCGATGGTGGTGGCGCTGCCCTCGTTCGGCAACCTGCTGATCGAGCTGCTGAAGGCGACCTCGCTCGTCTCGCTGATCACCATCACCGAGCTCACCTTCGCCGGGCGGCAGATGGTCGTCACCACCGGGCGCGACTTCGAGGTCTGGGCGCTGGTCCTCGTCCTCTACTTCGCCATGGCCTGGCCGCTCAGCCTGCTCGTCGCGCGCGCCGAGGCGCGCGCCGCGCGCTTCCGCCGGTGAGCGCCCGGTGAGCGCCCGGTGAGCACCATGTTCGACTTCGCCTTCGCCTGGTCCTTCCTGCCCGAGATGCTCAAGGGGCTCAGGATCACCGTCATCGCGACGCTCGGCGGCTTCGCGGTGGCGCTCCTCGTCGGGCTCGGGCTCGAGCTGATGCGCCGCGGCCGCTCGAAGGCGCTGCGGCGCATCGCCCAGGGCTGGATCTCCTTCATCCGCTGCACGCCGCTCCTGGTGCAGCTCTACTTCGTCTTCTACGTCGCGCCGAAATGGGGCCTCAGGATCGACGCGCTGACCACCGGCATCCTCTGCCTCGGCATCCACATCGGCGCCTATGTCGCCGAGGTCTACCGCGCCGGCATCGACGCGGTCCCGCCCGGCCAGTGGGACGCCGGCCGCGCCCTCGGCCTCGGGCCCGTCGCGCTCTGGCGGGCGGTGATCCTGCCGCAGGCGCTGCCGCCGGCCATCCCGCCGCTCGGGAACTACCTGATCGGCCTCTTCAAGGAGACGCCGCTGCTCGCGGCCATCACCGTGCTCGACGTCTTCGGCGCGGCGAACAACATCGCCGGGCGCACCTTCCGCTACAACGAGCCCTATACGGTCGCGGCGGTGCTGCTCCTCGTCGTGAGCCTCCTCGCCGCCTGGGCGGTCCGCCGCATCGAGCGCCGGATGACCCTGCACCGGACCGGCCGGGCGCTGCCGTCCGCCGGGCCGGGAAGCGGCCCGGTCTGACCGTCAGCGGCCGCCGAGAATGCCGCCGCCGCGCGCCACGGCGCGCACCTCCGCCGCCTGATGGGCGGCGATCTTGCGGTGCCAGCAGGCATGGAAGCGGGCGTAGCGCGGGCTCTGCACCCGGAAGGCGACGAGCCAGACCGCGAGCAGCGCCAGCCCCTCCTGCAGCCCGTTCGGCTCGACCGGGACCGCCGGGTGGAGCGCCACCGCCAGGAGCGGCAGCGCCGCGGCCAGCACCGCCAGCATCGAGGCCTTCTCCGGCGGCATCGGCTGGCCGCCGACCTCGGCCACCGTTTCGCCACGCAGACGCTCCACCGCGGCGCGGTAGTCGTCGAGGTAGCTCGTTTCCGCGGAATCCTCGCGGGGGGAGGGTTCGACCTGGGACATTCGGCAAGCTCGGCGCAGGGGGACGCGTGACGATTCGATTGTTGCGCGGTCAGCCGACGATATCAACCCTGACGTGTAGCATGAGCACGAATTGGCCCTTCACATTCGCGAAAGCCGCAGGATCAGTCGCGATCCGTTTGTATCCGGGCCTCAGCGTCACCGTTGCCCCCGGCCGTGC
>NZ_CALLYO010000507.1 GCF_937858865.1 uncultured Amaricoccus sp.
CCGATCAGCAGGCTCAGGGGCCCATGAACCAACCACTCGTCCGGCTCTTCGGTTTCGTCGTGCTCGCGGCCATCGTGCTCGCCAGCGGCTTCGGCGCGCTCGGCGCCGCCCCGGTGCTTTCCGGCGGATTCTGATGGCAAGGCGCTACGGCGGCAAGTACTCCCCCGACGGAAGCGGGCGCGAGGCGGCCGGTGCCGCCTCCGGCAACCCGCCGCCGGGGCCGTTCCGCAACCGCCGGGTCAGCCGCATCAGCGTGCGGGCGCGGCTCATGTTCCTGCTGCCGCTGCCGCTCCTCTTCGCAGGACTCGGCGCGATCCAGCGCGGGTCGGCGCCGGAGATGCTGGGCGAGCTCGGCGGCTTCGCCGGGCTCATGCTCTCGGCCTGGCTGCTGAACGAGGGGCTGCGGGCCGAGGAGGCCTACGACGCCCGCGCCGTCGCCCGCCCGCCGGCGATCCCGCGCAAGCTCTTCGCCGCCGTCCTGGCCGGGGCCAGCGTCGCCCTCGTCGGCGTGGCGAGCCTCGGGCAGCCGCTCCTCGGCGCGCTCGCCTTCGGCATCGTGGCCGGAGCCGCGCACGTCCTCGCCTTCGGCCTCGACCCGATGCGGAAGAAGGGGCTCGAGGGCGTCGACGAATTCGCCACCGACCGCGTCGCCCGCGCCATCGACAAGGCCGAGGAGCTGGTGCGCCAGACCACCGACGCCTCGAAGCGGGTGGGCGACCGCCGGCTCGAGGGCCGCATCGAGCGGCTCTGCGACCAGGCGCGCGAGGTCTTCCGCGTCGTCGAGCGCGACCCGCGCGACCTCAGCCGCGCGCGCACCTTCCTCAGCGTCTATCTGCTCGGCCTGCGCGACGCGACGGTGAAGTTCGCCGAGCTCTGGAGCCGCAGCCGCGACGAGACGGCGCGGCAGGCCTACGAGGCGCTGCTCGGCGATCTCGAGCAGAGCTTCGCCACCCAGCGCACCCACCTCTTGGAGGACGACCGCAGCTCGCTCGACATCGAGATCGAGGTGCTGCGCGACCGGCTGAAGCAGGACGGGCTCGTCGCCCGCTAACGACAGGGGAAGATTCATGTCCGACGAAACCCGCGCCCAGGCCGAGGCCGCGCTCAAGGAGGCGGAGACGATCACCGCCCACCTGCTGCCCGAGCCGAAGGGCGAGCTCATCGCCGTCGACGTCGCCGATCCCGGGACCAGGGCCGAGATCGAGAGGCGCAAGGGCGAGATCGACATGGAGGACACCCAGTCGATCATCCGCTTCGGCTCCGCCGCCCAGGCCGAGCTGCAGGCGATCAGCCAGGAGATGCTCGCTGGCGTCCGCAACAAGGACGTCGGCCCCGCCGGCAACTCGCTGCGCGACATGGTGACGTCCCTGCGCGGCTTCACCGTCGACGAGCTCGACCCCAACCGCAAGCGCAGCTGGTGGGAGCGGCTGACCGGCGGGGCGGCGCCCATCGCCGAGTTCATGGCCCGCTACGAGGAGGTGCAGGGCCAGATCGACAAGATCACCGGCGAGCTGCTGGTGCACGAGCACACGCTGCTCAAGGACGTGAAATCGCTCGACAGGCTCTACGAGAAGACGCTCGCTTTCTACGACGAGCTCGCGCTCTACATCGCCGCCGGCGAGGCCAAGCTCGCCGAGCTCGACGCTACCACCATCCCGAACAAGGAGGCCGAGGTGAAGGCCGCCTCCGAAGACAAGGGGGTGATGAAGGCGCAGGAGCTGCGCGACCTCCGCGCCGCCCGCGACGACCTCGAGCGCCGGGTGCACGACCTGAAGCTGACCCGCCAGGTCACCATGCAGTCGCTGCCCTCGATCAGGCTGGTGCAGGAAAACGACAAGAGCCTGATCACCAAGATCAACTCGACCCTCGTCAACACCGTGCCGCTCTGGGAAACCCAGCTCGCCCAGGCCGTCACCGTCCACCGCTCGCGCGAGGCGGCGAGCGTAGTCAAGGAGGCGAGCGACCTCACCAACGACCTTTTGCGCAAGAACGCCGAGAACCTGCGCACCGCCAACGCCGAGATCCGCGCCGAGATGGAGCGCGGCGTCTTCGACATCGAGGCGATCGAGAAGGCCAACGACGACCTGATCGCGACGATCGAGGACTCGCTCAGGATCGCCGACGAGGGCAAGGCCAAGCGCGCCGCCGCCGAGCAGAGCCTCATCCGCATGGAGGGCGAGCTCAAGGAAACGCTCGCCGCCGCCAGGGCGCGCGCCACCGGCTCCGGGACCAACATCGGCGGGAGTGTCTGAAGGAACGCGATGACGTCTGTTGCTTGCCCTGTTGCGACCCGCCGCCCGCCGGCGGCCGCCCGCCTGCCGCACGGCCTGCTCGGCGCGGCGGCGGCGCTTGCGCTCCTCGCCGGCTGCGCTCATGCCCCCGGGCCGGCCGAGCCCGCACTCACCACGGGTCTCGAGCGCGCCGAACCTCCGGCCCCTCGCCGCTCGGCCGGCGGAATACCGCCCGGCGGCGAGGACCTGCGCGCCTTCTACGCCTCCGTCGAGGGCGACCTGACCGCCAGCGGCCGGATGCGCCGCGACACGGCGCCGGCCGACGCGCCCTTCACCGACGCCGACCTCGTGCGCGACTTCGACCGCATCGCCCTGCACGACGAATATGTCGACCAGGGCGGCCGCTTCGTCCACACCGAGGCCCCGGCGCTGCTGCGCCGCTGGGACAAGCCGGTACGCGTGGCGGTGATGACCGGCGCCTCCACCCCGCCCGAGGACGCCGCCCGCGACCGCGCCAACGTCGCCGCCTTCACCCAGCGGCTCGCCCACCTGACCGGCCTCGACATGCGGCTCGGGCAGGGGACGGACGTGAACTTCCTCGTCCTCTTCATGAACAGCGCCGAGCGCGAGGCCTTCGCCACCCAGGTGCGCGCCGCCTACCCGAACTTCGCCCCCGCCGTGATGTCGGCGCTGCACGACACGCCGCTCGACACTTTCTGCACCGCCTACGCCTTCTCCGAGCCCGACCGCCCGTCGGTCTACTCCGCCGTCATCGTCCTCATCCGCGCCGAGCATCCGCCCTTCACCCGCCTCTCCTGCGTCCACGAGGAGATGGCCCAGGCCATGGGCCTGCCCAACGACAGCCCCGACGCGCGCCCCTCGCTCTTCAACGACGACCTAGAGTTCGCGCTCCTCACCGAGCACGACGCGATCCTGCTGCGCATGCTCTACGACCCGCGCCTCCGCCCCGGCATGACTGCCGCCGAGGTGCGCCCGCTCCTGCCCGAGATCGCGCGCGATGCCCGCCTCGCCCAGGCCAACGACGAACGGATGGCGATCGCCGCCAACTGAAAGGGAGACGCCCATGCCCATCTTCGATTTCCTGCGCGGCGAGTTCATCGACGTCATCGCCTGGACCGACGACACCCGCGACACCATCGTCTGGCGCTTCGAGCGCCACGGCCACGCCATCAAGTACGGCGCCAAGCTCACCGTGCGCGAGGGCCAGGCCGCGGTCTTCGTCCACGAGGGCCAGCTCGCCGACGTCTTCGCCCCCGGCCTCTACGAGCTCGAGACCAACAACCTCCCCGTCCTCACCACGCTCCAGCACTGGGACCACGGCTTCAAGAGCCCCTTCCTCTCCGAGATCTACTTCGTCAACACCCGCCTCTTCACCGACCTGAAGTGGGGCACCCGCAACCCGATCACCTGCCGCGACCCCGAGTTCGGCCCGGTGCGCCTGCGCGCCTACGGCACCTACACCATGCGGGTCGCGGATCCGGGCAAGTTCCTGACCGAGATCGTCGGCACCGACGGCGAATTCACCACCCAGGAGATCGAGTTCCAGATCCGCAACGTCATCGTCACCCACTTCAGCCAGATCATCGCGACCTCCGGCATCCCGGTTCTCGACATGGCGGCCAACACCCTCGACCTCGCCAAGATCGTCCACGAGCGCATCGCCCCGATGGTCGCCGAATACGGCCTCGCCCTCCCCGCCTTCTACGTCGAGAACGTCTCGCTCCCCTCCGAGGTCGAGGCCGCCCTCGACAAGCGCACCGCCTCGGGCGTCGCCGGCGATCTCTCGCGCTACACCGAGTTCTCCGCCGCCGAGGCGCTGACCAAATCGGCCGAGAACCCCGGCGGCGGGGGCATGGCCGCCGGCCTTGGCATGGGCGCCGGCATGGCCATGGCCGAGCGCATGGCCCGCTCCGGCCCCTGGGGCGCCGCGCCCGAGCCCGCGCAGCCCCAGGCCCAGACCCCGCCGCCCCCGCCGGGCGCCAGGCGCTGGCACGTCGCCGTCGACGGCAAGGCCACCGGCCCCTACACCCGCGACGAGCTCGGCCGCCTGGTCTCGGACGGCAGCGTCTCCGGCGACAGCTGGCTCTGGACCCCGGGCGGCCCCGACTGGCAGCGCGGCCGCGACGTCAGCGAGCTCGCCGACCTCTTCAGCGCCCCGCCGCCGCCGCCCGCCTCCTGAGGAACCTTGAGCGCCATGCAGCTCGGCCCGGCCTCAGGCAGCGTGGATGGGGGGGCGGAGATAGAGCTACAGGACCACCGCTTCCCCTGTCCCTCCTGCGGCTCGGACCTGCGCTTCGACCCCGACACCGACGGCCTGAAGTGCCCGCACTGCGGCCATCAGGAGCCGGTCCCCGCCCCGCGCCGCCCGATCCCCGAGCTCGACCTGCGCGCGGTCGAGCAGGGCACCCTGCCGCCGGCCGAGATGCAGGAGGCCCGCTTCGCCCGCTGCCCGAACTGCGGCGCCGAGGTCGAGCTCGGGCGCGACGCGCACGCCCGCGAATGCCCCTTCTGCGCCACGCCCATCGTCACCGACACCGGCCCGCAGCGGCAGATCAAGCCGCAGGCCCAGCTCCCCTTCCTCCTCAGCGAGGCGAAGGCGCGCGCGGCGATGAACCACTGGCTCGGCCGGCTCTGGTTCGCGCCGAACGACCTCAAGCAGTACGCCCGCGCCGAGCGCGCCATGCAGGGGATCTACGTCCCCTACTGGACCTACGACGCCGAGACCCGCACCCAGTATTCCGGCCAGCGCGGCACCGTCTACTACGAGAGCCGCCCGGTCACGGTGACGGTCAACGGCCGGCGACAGACCCAGATGCAGCAGGTCGCCCGCATCCGCTGGCAGCCGGTCCGCGGCCGGGTGGCGCGCGACTTCGACGACGTGCTCGTCCTCGGCGCGAAGAGCCTGCCCAAGCGCTTCACCGACGCGCTCGCTCCCTGGGACCTCTCCGTCCTCAGCCCCTACGAGCCGAAGTTCCTCGCCGGCTTCCGCGCCGAGGGCTATACCGTGCCCGTCGAGGCCGGCTACGAGGAGGCGCGCGCGATCATGAACGCGGTCATCGAGCGCGACGTGCGCGCCGACATCGGCGGCGACCAGCAGCGCATCGGCGACCTGCGCACCGAGGTCGGCGCCCTGACCTTCAAGCACGTCCTCCTGCCCGTCTGGCTCGCCGCCTACCGCTACCGCGGCCGGAGCTTCCGCTTCGTGGTCAACGGCCGCACCGGAACCGTCGAGGGCGAACGCCCCTGGTCGACCGTCAAGATCGCCATCGCCGTCGCCATCGCCCTCGTC
>NZ_CALLYO010000508.1 GCF_937858865.1 uncultured Amaricoccus sp.
CACGTCGAGCCGCACCCCGCCCGCCTCTGCTCCCTTCACGGCCAGCTCGAGCGCCGCCCCCGACCCGTCCACCGCCAGCGCGCTCTCCGCCCCCGCCGCGAGCGCGGCCAGCGCGAAGCCGCCCACATGCGCGAAGACGTCGAGCACGCTCCGCCCCCGCGCCAGCCGCGCCGCGAAGGCATGGTTCAACCGCTGGTCGTAGAAGAGCCCGGTCTTCTGCCCGCCCGCCAGGTCGGCAAAATAGACCGCCCCGTTCATCGGCACCGCCACCGGCCCGTCCAGCCGCCCGGCGACCACCGCCGACACATCGTCCAGCCCCTCCAGCGACCGCGCGCGCCCGGAGGCGTTCTTCACCACCGTCCCCACCCCGGTCACCGCCCGCAGCGCCTCGACCAGCGCCCCGAGCCGCGCCTCCGCCCAGGCCGCATTCGGCTGCACCACCGCCGCCTCCCCGAAGCGGTCGATCACCACCCCCGGCAGCCCGTCCGCCTCCGCATGCACCAGCCGGTAGAAGGGCGCATCGAACAGCGTCTCGCGCAGCGCCAGCGCCCGCCCGAGCCGCGCCGCGAACCAGGCCGCGCCGATCTCCGCCGCCGGGTCGGCATCGAGCAGCCGCACCGCGATCTTCGAGCCGGCATTGAAGGCCGCCGCCCCGACCGGCCGCCGCTCCGCATCCTGCAGCTCCACCACCGCCCCGGCCGGAACGGCGCGGGTGCGGCGGTCCATCACGATCTCGTCGGCATAGCGCCAGGGCGCGCGCAGCCGCCCCGGCCGGTCGGCCTGCGGCCGGAGGCGCACCACGGGGCGGGGATCGGCGGCATCGGACATGCGCCCCTCTCTGCCGCCTCGCCGCCGCCCTGTCCATACGCCCCGCCGCGGCATTTGCCGAGACGGGACCCTTGAGCTAGGTCTTGCGCCGCCGCAGCGCCCCACGCCCCGCGGCGATCCGCACGAGGAAGGGACGACGATGCCGGCAATGGTCGCCGTGGAGAACCTGAGCAAGTCCTACGACTCGGGCTTCGAGGCGCTGAAGGGCGTCAGCCTCGACATCGAGGAGGGCGAGATCCTCGCGCTGCTCGGCCCGAACGGCGCCGGCAAGACGACGCTCATCTCGATCATCTGCGGCATCGTCACGCCGACCTCCGGCCGCGTTACCGTCGGCGGCCACGACGTCGTCACCGACTACCGCGCCAGCCGCCAGCTCATCGGCCTCGTGCCGCAGGAGGTGAACCTCGAGCCCTTCGAGCGGGTCATCAACACCGTCCGCCTCAGCCGCGGCCTCTTCGGCCGCCGCCGCGACGACGCCTACATCGAGCGGGTGCTGCGCCAGCTCTCGCTCTGGGACAAGCGCGACGCCCCGACCCGCGAGCTCTCCGGCGGCATGCGCCGCCGCGTGCTTATCGCCAAGGCCCTCTCGCACGAGCCCCGCGTCCTCTTCCTCGACGAGCCCACCGCCGGCGTCGACGTCGAGCTCCGCAAGTCGATGTGGGAGACGGTCAGCGAGCTGCGCCGCGCCGGCACCACCATCATCCTCACCACCCACTATATCGAGGAGGCCGAGGCGATGGCCGACCGCATCGCCGTCATCAACGGCGGCCGCATCCTCCTCGTCGAGGACAAGGCGACCCTCATGCGCCGCATGGGCCGCAAGGAGCTGACCATCGAGCTGCAGGCGCCCCTCGCCGCCATCCCCCCCGCCCTCGCGCCCTACGGCCTCACCCTCGGCGAGGGCGGCCTCGACCTCACCTATTCCTACGACCGCTCCGCCCCCCGCACCGGCATCGTCTCGCTGCTGCGCGCGCTCTCCGAGGAAGGCATCACGCTCTGCGACATCCAGACCCGCCAGCGATCGCTCGAGGACATCTTCGTCAACCTGGTGCGGGAGGAGGCATGAACTGGCTCGCTGTCCGCTCGATCTACAAGTACGAGATGGCGCGCACCTTTCGCACGCTCCTGCAGAGCCTCGTCGCCCCCGTCGTCTCGACCTCGCTCTACTTCGTCGTCTTCGGCACCGCCATCGGCTCGCGCATCGAGGAGGTCGAGGGCGTCGCCTACGGCGCCTTCATCGTCCCCGGCCTCATCATGCTGACCGTGCTGATGCAGTCGATCTCCAACGCCTCCTTCGGCATCTACTTCCCGAAGTTCATCGGCACCATCTACGAGGTCCTCTCCGCGCCCGTCTCCTTCCTCGAGATCGTCGCCGGCTACGTCGGCGCGGCGGCGACGAAATCGGTGATGATCGGCCTCATCATCTTCGCCACCGCCAACCTCTTCGTCGCGCTGCCCGTCGCGCACCCGCTGGCCGCGCTCGGCTTCCTCGTCCTCACCTGCGTCAGCTTCAGCCTCTTCGGCTTCATCATCGGCATCTGGGCGAAGAACTTCGAGCAGCTCCAGCTCGTGCCGCTCCTCGTCGTCTCGCCGCTCGTCTTCCTCGGCGGCGCCTTCTACTCGATCTCCATGCTGCCGCCGGTCTGGCAGAAGATCACCCTCTTCAACCCGGTCGTCTACCTCATCTCCGGCTTCCGCTGGGCCTTCTTCGAGACCGCCGACGTCGGCGTGGCCCTGAGCCTCGCCGCCATCCTCGCCTTCACCCTCGCCTGCCTC
>NZ_CALLYO010000509.1 GCF_937858865.1 uncultured Amaricoccus sp.
GGGCGAGCCGGGCAGCGAGGGGCCGCCCCCGCCGCGGCCGGGGCCGCGGCTCGGGCCGGCGGAGAGCTGAGCGCAGCCTTGAACCGCCGGGCCGGCGGGCCCATCTCAGCCGGGCTACGGGCCGAGATCGAGCGCCAGCGCATGGACGCCGGCGGCGAGTTCGGCCGCGACGGCCTTGTGGACGGCGCGGCTGCGCTCCACCCGGCCGAGGCCGTCGAGGCTCTTCGCGCGCATCACCACGCGGAAATGGGTGTTGCCCCCTTCGCGCCAGCCGGCGTGGCCGCGGTGGTGCTCGCTCTCGTCGATCACCTCGAGCCGCTCGGGATGGAAGGCCTCGGTCAGCCGGGCGTGAAGGACATCGGCCATGCGCGTTTCAGTTGAGTTCATTATCCTCTCCTCGCCCCGGACGGGCCTTGGGCCTGCGGTGCCAAAGGTCTAAGCTCTAGCCCCCCGAGTCGCCAACGAACCCGAGGACACCTGCAGAATGACCCGCCGCTCGCCTTTCGATTTTGACATTTCGGTCTCCGCCGACAAGAAGCGGCGGGCAAGGGCGCGCGGCTTCTCCGGGGCGGTGGAGACCTCCGGGCGGCAGTGCGAGCGGCCGGGATGCAGCAAGCCGGGCAAGTTCCGCGCCCCGAAGAGCCCGGACAACCTGGACGATTTCCACTGGTTCTGCCTCGACCACGTCCGCGAGTACAATCTGAAGTGGAACTTCTTCGAGAGCCAGTCGGACGGCGAGCTCGAGCGTCAATTCGCCGCGGACAGGGTGTGGGAGCGGCCGACGCGGCCGTTCGGGCCGGCGGCGCAGCGCGGCGGCACCCAGCCGCACGCCGAGGGGCGCGCCTGGCAGCGCTTCGGCTTCAACGACCCGATGGAGCTGCTCGGCGACAAGGCGACACTCAACCCGGGGCTTAACCCGGGATCGACGGCGCGCCGCGAGCGGCGGCTGCCGCCGACCGAACGGCGCGCGCTCGAGATCCTCGACGCGCAGGACACCCAGACCAAGTCGGAGATCCGCCAGCAGTACAAGGCGCTGGTCAAGGACCTTCACCCCGACATGAACGGCGGGCGGCGCGACGACGAGGCGCGCCTGTCCGAAGTGGTCTGGGCCTGGGAACAGATCAAGGCCAGCCGCAGCTTCCGCGATTGAGCCGCGGCGCCGGAGTTCCTCAGCCGGCGGGCGCCGCCTGGTCGGACCGCACCTCCTGGAGAACCGGGGGCTGGGCTGTGCAGGCGGCGAGAAGGACGCCCGCCACGACGAGGAGAAGGCCGATCCGCGATGCCATGGTACACTCCCTTCACTGGTGACACGGGAAGGCGAGTGTCGGGTCCCGCTGCGGCTCCTGTCAAGCCGCGACCGGCGGCGGGGTTAGCGGCCTGCCGGTGCCTTGCATCGGGGACACAATTGCGACACATACCGCCTGGTGGAGGGCCCGAGTGATGGCGGACGGCAACATGGAAATGGCGGCGGAGCCGACGGTCGACCTGAGCGCGCGCGAGCTGTTCGGGATCGACACCGACATGACCGTGAAGGGCTTCGCCGAGCGGACCGACCGGGTGCCGGACGTCGACCCGACCTACCGCTTCGACCGCGACACCACGCTCGCCATCCTCGCCGGCTTCGCCTTCAACCGGCGCGTGCTGATCCAAGGCTACCACGGCACGGGCAAGTCGACGCACATCGAGCAGGTGGCCGCAAGGCTGAACTGGCCCTGCGTGCGGGTGAACCTCGACAGCCACATCAGCCGCATCGACCTGATCGGCAAGGACGCGATCAAGATCCGCGACGGGCTGCAGGTGACCGAGTTCCAGGAGGGCATCCTGCCCTGGTGCCTGAGGAACCCGGTGGCGATCTGCTTCGACGAGTACGACGCCGGGCGGCCGGACGTGATGTTCGTGATCCAGCGGGTGCTCGAGGTCGACGGCAAGCTGACGCTGCTCGACCAGAACAAGGTGATCCGGCCGCATCCCTATTTCCGCCTCTTCGCGACGGCGAACACGGTGGGGCTCGGCGACACGACCGGGCTCTATCACGGGACGCAGCAGATCAACCAGGGGCAGATGGACCGCTGGTCGATCGTGGTGACGCTCAACTATCTCGCGCACGACGCCGAGCAGGACATCGTGCTGGCCAAGTACCCCGAGTACGACACGCCGGAGGGGCGCAAGACGATCAGCCGCATGGTGACGGTCGCCGACCTGACGCGGGCGGCCTTCATGAACGGCGATCTCTCGACGGTGATGAGCCCGCGCACGGTGCTGGCCTGGGCGGAGAACGCGAAGATCTTCGGCGACATCGGCTTCGCCTTCCGGCTGACCTTCCTCAACAAGTGCGACGAGCTCGAGCGGCAGACGGTGGCCGAGTTCTACCAGCGCTGCTTCGACAAGGAGCTGCCGGAGAGCGCGGTGAGCCTGAGCCTCGGCTGAGGCTCGTGGCAACCTGCCCCGCCTGCGGCGGCAGAGGGGGCAGCGACGGCGACTATCTGCCCTGCTACAGTTGCGGCGGCCGCGGAACGGCCATGACGATCCACACGCCCTGCAACGCCTGCGGCGGCAGCGGTCGCGGATCGCAGCGGCAGTGGAACGCCTGCCCCACGTGCGGCGGCTCGGGTCGGGTGGCCGACGACCGGCCCGCCGGCGCGGCTCCGGCCAGACGCAGGGGCAAGCCGCCCGCGCGGCCGGCCGAGCCCTGGACGCGCTGGCACCTGCTGGTCGCCGGCGCGGCCTATGTCGTGATCGTTGCCTATCTGATCGAGGGTCGCGGATTGAGCGGCTGGCTGCCCTTCCTCGTCGCCGCCCTGCCCGCCCTCCTCATCGGCAAGCAGTGGAAGGCGCTCCTCATGCTGGGAGCAATCGTCGCCGGGGTGGGCCTCGTCGTGTCTCTCCTGCTCCGGAGCGGCTGGCTCGGGGGCTGACCGTCATCCGGCCGCGGACGCGTCGCGGCAGAAGTGGCAGTAGAGCGTCCGCATGATCTCGACCGCCGCGGGATGGGCGATGCGGTAGTGGAGGGTGCGATGCTCGCGCCGGACCGCGACGATGCCCTCCTCCTTCAGCCGCGCGAGATGCTGCGACATCGAGGTCTGGGCGATCCCGGTCGCCTCGACCAGCGCGCCGACGTGCATCTCGCCCCCGGCCAGGCAGCAGAGGATCATCAGCCGCTGCGGGTTGGCCAGGCCCTTGAGGAAGGCCGCCACGCCGCCGGCCTTCGCCGCCATGGTCTCGGTCAGATCGGGCGGAAGGTTCACCGTGCCCCCTTGTCGTTTCATGAACAGATAATATTATGGTTCGGTGAAATGACAACCCGACACGGACCGGAGACCGACATGGGCAGCGAGAAGGACTACAGGGAAATCATCGCCGGCATCGGTGCCTACAGCGCCGAGCTGCGGCGTGCGGTGCCGCAGGCGATGCAGGGGTTCGCCACGCTGGCGAAGGCGGCGACCGCCGCCGGCGCGGTCGACCAGAAGACCAAGGAGCTGATCGCGCTCGCGATCGGCGTGACGCAGCATTGCGACGGCTGCATCGGCTACCACGCCAAGGCGCTGGTCGAGCTGGGCGCGAGCCGCGAGGAGGTGGCGGAGACGCTCGGGATGTGCGTCTACATGGGCGGCGGGCCGGCCCTCATGTACGCGGCGGACGCGCTCCGCGCCTTCGACCAGTTCGCCACCGACCGGGCGGCGGCGGCCTGAGCCGGGAGAGGCCCGTCCGCCCCCTCGGGCGGACGGGTGCGGCGTCAGGCCGCGGCGCGCTCGGCGTCGGCGGCGCGGGCGGCGATGGTCGCGCGGGTCCACCAGTCGAGATCGTCGAGCATGGCCCTGGCGCTCGGCAGGATGTGGTCCTCGATCGCCGAGATCGGGCCGTTCTCGCCCATGGGATGCACCTTCATCAGGTCGGCGCCCATGATGTGCACCGCCGAGCGGACCGGGACCATCTGCAGCTCGATGGCGATGGTGCGCAGGTGCTCGACGGCACGCGCGCCGCCGGTCGAGCCGTAGCCGAGGGCGGCGGCCGGCTTGCGGATCCACTCGCGATAGGCCTGGTCGAGGGCGTTCTTCAGCGACGCCGGGATCGAGCGGTTGTATTCGGACGTGACGAAGATGAAGCCGTCGAAGGTGGCGAGCTTCTTCTGCCAGGCGACCGCGTTCGGATCCTGGCTCGGCGCCCAGAAGTTCGAGCTCCGCTCGTTGAAGAAGGGCAGGTGGAAGTCGCGCAGGTCGAGGAGCTCGACCTCCCAGTCGGCGCGCTGGCGGGCGAGCTCGAGGATCCAGGCGGCCGGCTTGTCCGCGAAGCGGCTGTCGCGGGTCGAGCCGATGATGACGGCGATACGGGGTTTCGTGCTCACGCTTGGTCTCCTTCTGAAACCGGTATGGAATCGACACCAAGTGTATTATCGTGCGTCCCGGGCATGGCAAGGAGGCACCGGCATGTGCCCAGGTGAGCCCCACGATACCGCCCAGTGCGAGGCGATCAGCGCGCTGCTCGCGCGGGTGGGCGACAAGTGGACGGTGCTGGTGGTGGGCGTGCTCGGCGCCGGGCCGGTGCGCTTCAACGCGCTGCGCCGGCAGATCGGCGACATCTCGCAGAAGATGCTCTCGACGACGCTGCGCAACCTCGAGCGCGACGGCTTCGTCACCCGCACGGTGACGCCGACCAACCCGCCGCAGGTGGAATACGCGCTGACCGACCTCGGCAGCGGCCTGCTCGAGCCGGTGCAGGCGCTGGCCGAATGGACCGTCGCCAACGCCGAGCGGATCGAGGCGGCGCGGCG
>NZ_CALLYO010000510.1 GCF_937858865.1 uncultured Amaricoccus sp.
GTCACCGCCACCGGCGTGCCGAAGCCCGCCGCGCCCTCGAAGAAGGCGCCGAAGCTGAAGGCGATGAAAAGCACCTGCATCCGGCGGTCGTCGGAGATGCCGCGGATCGAGTGCCTCAGGACGTCGAACTCCCCCTTCTCGTTGGTCAACTGGTAGAGGAAGATGACGTTGAGGATGATCCAGCCGATCGGCATCAGGCCGAAGCCGGCGCCGTAGACGGCGGCCATGCCGGCCTTGCCGGCCGGCATGCCGAAGGCGAAGACCGCCACCGCAAGCGCGGTGACGAGGCCGAGCATCGCGGCGATGTGGGCGCGGATCTCGAAGATCCCGATGGCGCCGAGCAGGACAAGGACGGGAATGGCGGCGGCGATTGTCGACAGCCACATGCTGCCGAACGGGTCGTAGACCTGGGACCAGATCATAGGGGTTCTCCTCCAGCACTGGCACGACGCGCGCGCCGGCGCGGCCGGCCCGGGGGCGTGCAACGGTCGGTTTTGTTGGATCGCGGCCTCCCGACCGTGCGGGGGCACCGCCTCGTGCATCACGCCGGTCGCCGCCCGGCGCGGGCCGTCTCCTCCTCGGTCTGGCTTCGGTCATTCTGTGGACCGGGATGCCGTTTCTGGTAAATTAAAATTACCATATGCGTCAATCGGAAAATTTACTTCACCCGTCAGCCGGATCTGGCTAAGCTGGCCCTCTCGCGCCTCGTGCCGGCCAAGTCGTTGAGTTTCGGGCGAATACCAGGGAGATCGAGTGGACAAGGACGGTATCAAGGGCAGCAGCGCGGCGGAGGCGACCGCCCGTCACATCATGGATCTGATTCTCGAAGGCTCGCTCCGGCCCGGCGAGCCGCTCCTGCCCGAGCGCGAGATGGCCACGCGACTCAAGGTATCGCGTCCGACGCTTCGCCAGGGGATCAAGATGCTCGAGGACAAGGGACTGCTGGTCGCCGAGCCCGGAGGCGGGCGGACCGTCGCCCCGCTCGTCACCAGCGTGACCGATCCGCTCATCGAGCTCATGTCGACGCGGACCGACGTCGTCGACGACTATCTCGAGCTGCGCGCCACCATGGAGCGGATGGCAGCGGCGCTCGCCGCCTCGCGCGCCAACGAGGTCGACCGTGCGACGCTGCAGGGCTGCATGGACCGCATCGACCGCGCCCACGCCAAGGCCGATCCGCAGGATGAGGCCGACGCCGACGTCGATCTCCACGTGGCGATCTACGAGGCCAGCCACAACATCGTCCTGCTGCAGATCATGCGCGCCCTCTCCGGCATGCTCCGCCAGGGGGTGCTGCACAATCGGCAGAAGCTCTACGCGCGGCCCGAGGTGCGCGAGGTCCTGCTCGAGCAGCACCGCGCCATCTTCGAGGCGGTGATGGCGCGCGACCCCGCCGCCGCCGGCAGCGCCGCCGAGGAGCATATGACCTACACCAAGCGGGTCCTCGACGAGATCGCCGCCGCCGAGGCGCGGCTCGAGATCTCGCTGCGCCGGATCGAGGGCGGCAACCTCACCTCCCGCGCCCGCCGGCAGCGCGACGCCCCCGACCCGGCGTGAGGCGCCCGCGCCGGACGGCGCTCACCCCTCCGGGTCGAGGACCGCATAGATCTTCGTCACCCGCCCGATCGATTCCCAGGTCCCCCTGAAGCCGGCCTCGACGACGAAGGCGTCCCCCGGCCCGAAGTCCACCGCCGCCCCGCTCTCGTCGCTCAGCCGCACCCGCCCGACCAGGAGCACGCAGAGCTCGGTCTCGGCATAGTCGACCGCGATCCGCCCCGGTTCCGCCTGCCAGTGCCCGGCATGGAACCGCCCGCCCGCGCCGGTGAAGGCGTTCCACACCCGCGCGTGCCCCGAGCCCGCGATCACCCGCTCGGGCGGGGCATCGGCCGCTGCCGGCGCATCGAGCCGGGTCAGGGAATGAACACGGGCGGGCGTCGGCATGGGCTATCCTCCTCGGGCGACGAGCGGACCCTACACGCTCCGAAGCCCGCGGTCAGCGTCGAGCGCGCCGACACGGAGCCTCTTCCAAGCCGGCGGCGTCTGCACTATATGTCAGGCGTCCGGGCGACCGGACTATGGTGATAAACGCGCACGGAATAAGCGGATCGGACCCGGGGGCGGTACCCGGCGGCTCCACCAGAAGCCCTCGTTGGGGGAGAATGGGGCCGAAACAGGATCGACGGACGTGTAAAGGTGTTAGCTTTCACCCGGCAGGATGCCACCGTTACCGGCTCGAAACGCATAGTTGCCAACGACAACCATGCTCCGGTGGCCGTTGCCGCGTAAGCGGTAGCCAAACCGAAACCTGAAGTCCTGGGCCTTAGCCGGTCCAGGCGGGGTTCGCAGGCACCTGGCAACAGAAGCCTGCACTTCATTCCACGGCGCTTAACTGACTGATTT
>NZ_CALLYO010000511.1 GCF_937858865.1 uncultured Amaricoccus sp.
CCCCGCCACGTCGATCCAGAAGACCGGCACCGCCACCACCAGGTCGGCGAAGCCGAACCCCATCGGCGCCACCTCGACCAGTCGCTCCGCCCAGCGCGGGATCTCCTCGCGCACCAGGTCCTGCCCGGTCACCCCGAGATGCAGCCGCCCGCCCGCCAGCTCGCGCGGGATCTCCGCCGCCGACAGCAGGACGAGCTCCACCCCGTCCACGCCCTTCACCGTCCCGCGGTATTCCCGCCCGCTCCCGCTCCGCGCCAGCGCCACGCCGCGCTCGCGGAACCAGGCGATCGTCTCCTCCTGCAGCCGCCCCTTCGACGGCACCCCGAGCTTCAGCCGCATAGCGCCACCAGGGCCTCGGGCCGGATGATCCCGCCCACCGCCGGGATGCCGCGGCCGCGGCCGAGCACGCGGGTCAGCGTGTCGTAGCGCCCCCCGCTCGCCACCGGCGGCAGGTCGTCGCGCCCGCGCGGCATCGCCCCGAAGACCATCCCGTCGTAATATTCGAGCGACGTCCGCCCGAAGCTCGCCTCGAAGCGCAGCGCCTCCGGCCGGATCCCCCGCGCCGCGAAGGCCGCAAGCCGCGCCTCCAGCCGGTCGACCGCCGCCGCGAGCTGCGGCACGCCCGCCGCCAGCGCCCGGAGCTCGGCGACCGCCGCCGGCGCCTGCCCCTGCACCGCCAGCAGCGCCTCGATCCGCGCCACCTCCGCCGCCGGCAGCGGCGGCGTCGCCGCCTCCTCGGCCAGGTGCGCGACCCGCGCCGCCACCTCCTCGGCGCCGCGCGCCCCGACCTGCCGCCCTGCCGCGATCAGCTCCGGCACCCGCCCCTCCGCCTCCGCCGCCAGCAGCGCCGCCCGCCGGGCGCGGAGGGCCGCATGCTCCTCGCCGAACTGCCGCAGCAGGGCATGGAACCGCACCGGCCGCCAGACGTGCCGCCTGAGCGCCGCCTTGCGGGCGGCGCTCGTCCCGAGCGCGTCGATCGCGGCCAGCACCAGGCCGAGATCCCCGGTGACGAGATCGACGGCCGCCCCGCCCAGCGCCTCGGTCACGAGGCCGAGCACCTCGGCGTCGTGCGCCGCCGGATCGCCGCCCTCGAAGACCTCGAAGCCCGCCTGCAGATACTCCCGCGGCCGCGTCGAGCCCGCGTCCTGCCGCCGCCAGACCGGCCCCGAGTAGACGTAGCGCGCCGGCTCCGCGCCCGCGTCCATGTGCAGCCGCACGATCGGCACGGTGAAATCCGGGCGCAGCATCATCTCCGCCCCCTCGTCGCGGGTGACGAAGGCGCGCGCGCGGATGTCCTCGCCGTAGAGGTCGAGCAACACCTCGGCCGGCTGCAGCGCCGCCGGCTCGACCGTCGTCGCCCCGGTCGAGCGCAGCACCCGCATGATCCGCCCCAGCTCGCGATCGAGCCGGGCGAGCCCCGGCCCGATGCGCCCGCCGGCGAGATAGGCCCGGTCGGCGACCATGCCTCAGTCCGCCCGCGCCAGCATCGCCCGCACCGCCGCCACCAGCCCGCCGCGCGGCACCTCGACCTGCGCCGGCTGCGCCTTCCAGGCCTCGTGCGTCGCGATCTCCGCCGCGAGCCGCGCCCCGAGCGCCAGATCCTTGAGCTGCACCACCCCGCGCGCCCGCTCGTCGCCGCCCTCGATCACCGCGACCGCCGCCCGGCGCTGGTCGGCATATTTGAGCTGCCGCGCCATGTTGCCGCCGCCGAGGAAGACCTCGGCCCGCAGCCCGGCGGCCCGCAGCTCCGCCGCCATCTGCTGGTAACCGGCCATCTCGCCGCGGTCCATTACCGTGACCACGACCGGCCCCGGCCCCTCAGCCGTGAGCCTGCCCTTCTCGCCCAGCGCAGCGAGCAGGCGGTCCACCCCGATGGAGATGCCGGTCGCCGGGACCGCCTCGCCGGTAAAGCGCCGGACGAGGTCGTCGTAGCGCCCGCCGCCCGCCACCGAGCCGAACTGCCGCGGCCGCCCGTCCTCGTCCACCACCTCGAAGGTCAGCTCCGCCTCGACCACCGGCCCGGTATAGTAGCCGAGCCCCCGCACCACCGCCGGGTCGATGACCGCGCTCGCCCCCCGCGCCGCGAGAAGCCCGGCCATGGTCTCGAGCTCCTCGACCCCCTCGCGCCCCGCCGCAGAGCCCCCGACCAGCTCGCGCAGCCGCGCGCAGGTCGCCGCCCCGTCGTCGGCCCGTGCCGCCATGAAGGCGAGGATCGTCTCCGCCCCCTCGGCCTCGAGCCCGGCGCCGGCGGTGAAGTCCCCGCTCTCGTCCCGCCGCCCGGCGCCGAGAAGCGCGCGCACGCCCGCCTCGCCCAGCCGGTCGATCTTGTCGATCGCCCGCATGACGATCCCGCGCCGCCCCGCCTGCGCCTCGGGATCGGCCGGGTCGAGGAGCCCGACCACCTCCATGACCCCGTTCAGCACCTTGCGGTTGTTGATGCGGACCGCGTAGTCGCCGCGCGCGATCCCCGCCGCCTCGAGCGCCTCGCCCAGCATCGCGCACATCTCGGCATCCGCCGCGACCGAGGCCGCGCCGACCGTGTCGGCATCGCACTGGTAGAACTGCCGGAACCGCCCCGGCCCCGGCTTCTCGTCGCGCCAGACCGGCCCGACGGCATAGCGCCGGTAGGGCGCGGGCAGGCTCTGCCGGTGCTGGGCGTAGACCCGCGCCAGCGGCGCCGTCAGGTCGTAGCGGAGCGCGAGCCACTGCTCGTCCTCGTCCCGCCAGGCGAAGACCCCCTCGTTCGGCCGGTCGACGTCGGGCAGGAACTTGCCCAGCGCCTCGACCGTCTCGACCGCGCTCGTCTCCAGCGGGTCGAACCCCCAAGCGTGATAGACCTCGCAGATCTGCGCGAGCATGGCGTCGCGCGCCCGCACCTCGGCGCCGAAATAGTCGCGGAAGCCTCGCGGCGTCTCCGCCCGCGGTCGGCGGGGCTTCTTCTGCTTGTCCTTGGCCATGGGCGGAATTCCGGGGCTCGCGTTCGCGCGCCGTCCTAGCGCGGAGAACGGCGCAAGGGCAAGCTCAGCCGTTCCCGAGCCCGCAATAGCGCCCGCGGTGGAAGATGAGCGGCTCGACGTCGGCCTGTTCGAGCCGGAGCACCTCCCCGACCACAATCAGATGATCGCCCCCGTCGTGCCCGGCGGCATGCCGGCACTCGAAGCGCGCCGCGCAGCCGGCGAGAAGCGGCGTCCCGCCGATCCCGGACGTGAAATCCACACCCGCGAACCCGTCCCCCGGCAGCGCGAAATGCTCGGCGAGCACCTTCTGCTCCACGCTCAGGACATGGATCGCGAAATGGGGCGCCGCCTCGAAGGCCGGAAAGCGCCGCGACTTCCGCGCCGGGGACCAGAGCACGAGCGGAGGGTCGAGCGAGACGCTGGCGAAGCTGTTCGCGGTGATCCCGAGCGGCCCGCGCGGGGTCATGGTGGTGACGACCGTCACCCCGGTGGCGAAGCAGCCCAGCGCGTCGCGCAACTCTCTCTCGCTGAAGTCCGGCAAGCCTCTTCCCCGGTGCAGGCGCCACCATCTAGACCCTGCCGCCCGCCCTGTCGATGCCGGACCGGCGCGTCCGCGCTGCCGCGGAGAACTTAACCACGAGCAATATTTCGCCGGCAGCCGCGGCGGCTGCGACCATTTTCCACTGTCCTTGTGTTGCGGAGGGGACTAGTACTCGCGCGAGGGCGGGGCGTGTGGCCCCGGGCCGGACTGTTGATGCTGGATTCTCGCGATGTACCTACCCGAGACCGACGCCCAGATGTTCGACATCCTGACCGAGCTGCGGATCTATGCCGCGACGAACGGCATGCCGATGCTCGCCGAGCGCCTCGACGACGCGCTCCTGCTCCTCGTCTCCGAGGGCAGGGCCCCGAGCCGGCCTCGCCTCGCCACCGGCGTCGCCGTGGTCGACAAGGTCTAGAGCCAGCCGCGGATCTTGAAGACCCAGTAGGAGACGACCGCCGAGCCGACCATCAGCAGCAGGGCCATCGGGTAGCCGAAGGCCCACTCGAGCTCGGGCATCCGCGCGAAGTTCATCCCGTAGATCGAGGCGACGAGAGTCGGCGGAAGGAAGATGACCGCCGCCACCGAGAAGATCTTGATGATCGCATTCTGCTGGATCGAGATCATCCCGAGCGTCGCATCCAGCAGGAAGGTCACCTTCTGCCCGATGAAGGCGGCATGTTCGGCGAGGAAGCGCGTGTCCCGTGCGAGCGACTTGAGCCGCCCGCGCTCCTCCTTCCCGTTGCGCTGGAGGTCGGCGGCGGTGAAGAAGGCCACCAGACGCTCGAGCGTGACGAGGCTGGCGAGGACGTGGGA
>NZ_CALLYO010000512.1 GCF_937858865.1 uncultured Amaricoccus sp.
GAGGAGACGGCCTCGGCGTCGGACCTCGGCGAGGATGGAGACGTAGTCGTGGGGGTCGAGCGGGAAGTTCATGGGCTGCTCCTTCGCCGGATGTGGCGTCAAGACCCGCGCCGAAGCGCGGGGCTTTGGCTCAGGCGGCGCGGGCGTCTGGCTCTGATCCGATCCGCTTTCGGATCCATTCGAGCTGCGTGACCAGCCGATCGACCTGGGCGTCCCTCCCCGGCCCGGGACGACGCAGCAGCGCAATCGTCTCCTCGATCGGCCAGTGGAGGGGATCGACCGTGGTGTCGATGACCATGTCGCGCAGGGCACAGACCAGCGCCGTCCCGGCCTCGCCGCCGAGCCGGGAGGCGGCCAGGCGAAGACGGGCGCTCGAGTGGGCGATGAGCTCGAGCGCGAGGATCCGCGGCGAGGCGGTCTCCTGGGAACACGATAGGTCCGGGGTGAAATCGAACATCGGGGCGATCTCGTCCTTGGTTTCGTCAAGGAGGGTGCTGCCCGTGTCGATCGAGAGATTGGCTGTCCGGTCGGATCCCGAAGACGCCGAACCAGGAAAGATAGGGACAACTTTAGGGATGCTGCTCGCGATCCGCGGCGATCAAGCACCTCCCGCGCTCCGTCATCCGGCCGGGTCGGCGATCCGGGTGGCGCTCGTCAGGCTCTGCGGCAGTGGGCGCTGCGCCACCGCCGACCCAGGATCAAATCGCGAGCGTCATCTGGGCGGTATCCTTGCCTCGCGTGGTCACCGTGAACGTCCCTGCCGGCAGGGGGCGGAGGAGCTCCGTCTCGGGCTGCGTGAGATCGAGCCAGACCATCCGCGCGTCGCGTCGGATCACGGCGATCTGTCGATCATGAAGTGGCGCGATATCGGGATTGGCCGCGACCGTCAGGACCGCAAACGCCTCGGGCCAACCCCGAGCGGCCGGTCGCCAGATCCCGGCCAGGTAGAACCAGTCGCCATCGGCGAGGGCGTAGGTGTAGGGACCGCCACGGCCGCCATGAACCTCGGAGGCCGGCACCAGGCATCGGTGGCTCGGAAACGCGCGGCCCTCGGCGCGGACGAGGGTGAAGGACCGGCCTCCTGCCTCGAGCGGCCGGAGACCCCACGGCAGCTCGACCATCTCGACGCCGCCACCGTCCCGGCGCACGATGACGCGGCGCTGACCGCGCGATGCATCGGAATCGAAGGCCCTTGCGTCCATGGCAGTGCGAACATAGCAAGAACGTGATCGCGTGACAACAACGGCCGCTGCGGAGGGTTCATGTGCAACGACTATCGCCTGCTGGTCGATGCCGCGTCGATCGTCGAGGACTTCGCCGACCTCAAGATCACCATCCGGTTTGGCGAAGGCGTGCCGAACCTCGAGGCGCGCGAGGACATCCGGATCACCGATCCGGCGCCGATCATCCGGACGATCGACGGCGTCCGCGGCGAAGGCGACCTGGTGCAGCGGCGCTGGAGCTGGCCCGGGCCGAATGGCCGGCCGGTCTACAACTTTCGCTCCGACGGCCGAACCTTCACCTCGAACCGCTGCCTGATCGTCGCGGACGGATTCTACGAGTTCACCGACCCGAAGCCGGGGAAGCGGCTCAAGGACAAATGGCTGTTTGCCAAGCGGGACGAGCCGCTCTTCTGCATCGCCGGCATCTGGCGCGACACGCCGGAGGTGGGCGAAGCTTTCACGATGCTGACCATGCCGCCAGGTCCGGACATCGCCCCCTATCACGATCGGCAGGTCGTCATCCTCGAGCGAGAGACCTGGGCCGACTGGCTCGACCCGTCGGTACCGGCGGCCTCACTGATCCGGCCGCTGCCGGCCGGCACGCTGGCCGTGGAGCAGGTCGGATAGTGCGGTTCACCTTTAGCCATGCGTTTCGCGGCGGTTGCGTCATCGTCGATGACGATGGGACAACCGGACCGGAATGCCTGGTCGAGTTCGGCGACGGCGTGACCGTCGTCTCCGAGTGGCGCCGCGGCGGCGACGTCATGGACCTTGAGATCCCGGCGCATCGAACGGCGAAGGGCGCCCGGATCGCGGCGCGCCGATGGCGCCTGGTTCGGCGCAAGGACGGAACCTGGCGCTCGGAGCGGGCAAGCGGGGAGGTGGAGACGCCCTGACCCGAAGCGCAGCGCGACCGGCCGAGCTCGGTGAGCTCGCCTTCGACGAGGTCGCACGCCAGGGCATCTCGCGTCAGTCCTCGGTCCCGCCCAAGGTCTTCTCGGCAAGCTCCCGGAAGGCATCCGGCCGGCGCTTCTCGTCGGGCAGCCCGAGGGAGAGCTCGAGCTGGAGTTCGGGCTGCTCGCGGAGGTGGGAAACGGAGATGGCGAACAGCGTGATGATCCTCTCCTGCGGATGATCGGCGAGCGCGGCGCGGACAAGATCCTCGGCGACCTCGGCCAGCATCGTCGTCGCCGAGATCGGCGCTTCGAGCGTCATCGAGCGCGTGACCGCGCGCATGTCGGCGAGGCGGACGCGGGCGGTGACGGTTCGGCCGGCGAGCGCCTTGGCGCGAAGGCGCGAGGCGACGCGATCGGCAAGGTGGCGCAGCGTGGGCACTACTCGTCGGCCGCACCCGAGTGTCCGTGGTGCCGGATGGAGAAGGCGACGCAGACACACCTCTTCATCGACCCGAAGGCGAATCTGGGTGGTGGTCCGACGTGGCAATCGGTCTTCGACGAGAACGCTTTCCGGGCCCAGCTTGCTGGCACCCCGCTCGCTGTCAACGTATGGCCCGCCCCGTCTGCAAGAGGGTTGAGCATTCTGCCTTCCAGTCTGCGTCAACGTATCCGGCCTCGGAGCTTGCTCCCTGCCAAGATGGAGATACGCGCGACGTGCTCCTCGTAATCGGCGCGGCCTCGGTCGGCCGTTGACAGGTCTCAGGTTTGAGGCCTTGATGCGCCCTCGTCACCGGCTCGGGCCAGGGCATCGGCCTTTGCGCTCGCGGAAGGCCTCGCCGCCCACGGCGCGACGGTCGTCATCAACGGCCGCGACGCGGCGAAGCTCGCGGACGCCGGGACCGTCGCGTCAGGGTGGCATGGGGCCGATAATCCCGGTCAGAAGGCGATCTGCACTTTCATTGCACGGCTCCGGTCGCCGGCGGACTCGAAAGCGGCGACGGCCTCGTCGAGCGGATAGGTTCCGGTCAGCAGCGGCGCCAGGTCGACGTGGCGGCGGTTGATGAGGTCGACGGCAAGGCCGAACTCGGCATGGAAGCGGAAGGTGCCGCGGATGTCGACC
>NZ_CALLYO010000513.1 GCF_937858865.1 uncultured Amaricoccus sp.
CCCGCCCCGCCCCCAGGCGGGCGCTTCTCGCCCGCCGGGTCGGGCGCTGCCCTCCTCGGCCTGGACGGTTGTTCGTACAGGGTGCGGCCTGCGCCCGAGGCATCTGCGTATCATGCATCCACTCCGTACTCGAACGGCGACTCCCAGGCGCGAAACGCGGGCTGCGCGCGGTCCTTGTCCGACAGCACCACCGCATCCGCGGGCCATCCCCAGTCCACGCCGAGATCGGGATCGTTCCAGGCGACGCCGCCGTCGCTCGCCGCGTCATAGGGATTGTCGACCTTGTAGAGGACGAGCGTGTCCGGAACCAGGGTGACGAACCCGTGCAGGAAGCCGCGCGGCACCAGGAGCTGCGCCGCGCTCGCGGCCGAAAGCTCCTCGGCCACCCAGCGCCCGAAGGTGGGAGAGCCGCGCCGCACGTCCACCGCCACGTCGCGGATCGCCCCCCTCGCCACCCGCACCAGCTTGGCCTGGGCGAAGGGCGGCGCCTGGAAGTGCAGGCCGCGCAGCGTGCCGACCTGCGCCGAGAGGCTCTCGTTGTCCTGCACGAAGGCGACGTCGAGGCCGGCGGCGGCCATGCGCGGCGCGCTCCAGGTCTCGCAGAAATAGCCGCGATGGTCGCCGAAGCGGCGCGGCGAGAGGAGCTTCACCTCGGGAATGGCTGTGGCCCGGACGTCCATGCGCCGACCTAAGCGATCGGCCGCAACCGCGTCCAGTAGCAAAATCCGCCGGCCGGCGGGCGAGAAACCGCCTGCAATGCGTTGCCGAAGCGCACGATTCGGCGGAAATCGACATCCCGGAGCCGGCGGCGCGCTTGTGCCGGGAGCGGAATCCTCTAGCATTCGGTTAACGATAAATGTCTTCTGGGCAGGCTGCACCATGGCGAGCACGGCGCGTTGCCGCATCCTGACGGGTCTGCTCGCGGGGACGCTGGCGGCTACCGCCGCGCCGGCAGGCGCCTTCTCACTCTTCGGCATCCATCTCTGGGGCAGCCGCGGCGACGCCGAGGACCCGTTCGAGGTCATCGACCCGCTGCACTATACCGCGACCCTCGATGTCGCCG
>NZ_CALLYO010000514.1 GCF_937858865.1 uncultured Amaricoccus sp.
CGCCATCGACGAGGTCATCAAGAAGGCCGAGCGCATGGCCGCCGAAGCCGCCTGAGGCACCCGATGGCCGACACCCTCCAGTTCGACCTCGTCAGCCCCGAGCGCAAGCTCGCCTCGGTCGAGGCGAGCAGCGTCCAGATCCCCGGCATGGGCGGCGACTTCACCGCCCTGCCGAACCACGCCCCCTTCCTCACCACGCTGCGCCCCGGCGTCGTCCGCGTGGTGAGCCCGGGCGAGACCATCGACTATGTCGTCACCGGCGGCTTCGCCGAGGTCTCCCCAACCGCGGCGACCATCCTCGCCGAGCAGGCCGTCATCCGCCCCGAGGCCGACACGGCCCTCCTCGCCGACGTCCTCCACGCCGCCGAGCGCGACCTCGCCGACGCCCCGGAAGAGCGCCGCATGGCCGCCGGCCAGCGCCTGCGCGACGTCATGGCGCTGAAGAACCAGCTCGGCATCTGATCCGGACCCCGTGTCGCTCGCCCTGCACCCCTCTCCGGAAGGGCACGGGCGGGCATGCGGCGACGGATCGTGCGGACCCCACCCCGCACGCGCGGCTTCCCGCTAGCAGCCGATCCGCGCGCAGACCCGCTGCAGGAACAGCTGGTTCGCCGAGCTCTGCTCGCCAGCGGCAGGCCCCTCCTGCACCACGGTCCCGTCCGGCCTGCGGCAGGCGAAGGCATAGTCCGGCGCGAGCCCCTCGAGCACGCAGGCGGACACCTCCCAGCCCGGCGGCAGGTCCCGCACGTCCACCGCCTTCCACTTCGGGTGCCCCTTCGCGCGCAGTTCGTCGAGGCGGGTCAGGATCAGGTGGCTGAGACCCGCGACCATCGCGCAGCTCCCCGCCTGGTAGGCGTTGCGCTCCGGCCGGTAGTCGTAGGTGACGAGAACCGCCTTCACCGCCACCACCGGCACCGGCTCGCGCACGAACGGATAGACCCCCGCCGCCACCTCGGCGGGGGTATAGACCGCCCTCAGCACCGGCTCGGTCATCGGCACCAGATGGAACCGCTCGGGGTCGATCCGCTCCGAGCGGAAGAGATCCGCCGGCGCCCCCACCACGTAGAAGAGCGCGTCGACCTCCCCCGCCAGCAGCGCCTCGAGCCCGTCCTCCGGCCCGAGCGGCACGCGCTCGCCAGGCTCCACCTGCGCCAGGTCGAGCATGAGGTCCGCCGTCAGCCGCGTCCCGCTGCCCTCCGTGCCGGTCGCCACCCGCCGGCCCGCGAGGCCGGCCAGCCCGCCGATCTCCCGCCGCGCCAGCAGGTGCACCTCCTCGTCGTAGAGCGGGAAGGCGATGCGCACCCCCTCCGCCGCCCGCCGCAGCGCCGGGTCGTCGGCGGCGTAGGTGCGGAAATACTCCAGCACGTCGCTCTGCACGATCCCGAGCTGCGTCGCCGGCCGGTCGCGCACCGCATCCATGTTCTCGATCGAGCCCGAGCTCTCCCGGACGTCCAGCTCCAGCCCGCACTCCGCCCCGAGCGCGGCGAGATCGCGCCCGATCCGGATATAGGTGCCCGCCGGCCCGCCGGTCACGATGCTGGCCTCCACCTCCTGCGCCGCCCCCGGGAGCCCGAGCAGCGCCGCCACCAGAACGGCCCCCGCCAGCACCAGCATCCTCAGCATCCCCCGAGCCCCCGCATCAGCGCCGCCGCCGTCTGGCGGTTGATCTCCCCGAGCGCCCCGGCCAGCGCATCGGTCACGCAGGCGCCGCCCTCGAGCGCCGTCACCAGCGCCGCCCGCTCCGCCGCGCTCGCCTCCGCCAGCCCGGGCGCCGTCGCGACCGCCGCCTGCACCGCAGCCGCCGCGCGCCCCGCGCCGCCCGCCGCCTCGGGCGCCGCGACCGCAACCGCCGCCGCCTGCCCCGCGGTCGCCTCGGCCACGCTCTCCTCCAGTTCCGCCAGCCGCGCCGCCAGCGCGTCCCGCTCCGTCCCGGCCGCCGCGACCCCCGCCTCGAGCTCCACCAGCCGCGCCTCCGCCGCCTCCACCGCTCCGGTCACCTCC
>NZ_CALLYO010000515.1 GCF_937858865.1 uncultured Amaricoccus sp.
ACTACGAAGCGGCGATCATGCTGACCTTCTTCCTGCTGGTCGGCCGCTACCTCGCTCACCGCACCCGCGCCGGCGCCCGCTCCGCCGCCGCCGAGATCGCCGCCCTGGAGGTGCACACCGCCGAGCGCATCGCCCCCGACGGGAGCCGCGCCACCGTGCCCCTCGACGCCGTGCGCGCCGGCGACATCCTCGCCGTCGCGCCGGGCGCGCGCGTGCCGGTGGACGGCACGGTGACCGCCGGCCGCTCCGAGATCGACCCGTCGCTCCTGACCGGCGAGACCATGCCCGAGCCCGTCGCCCCCGGCGCCCCGGTGCGCGCCGGCATGCTGAACCTCTCCGGCCCGATCGAGGTGCGCGCCGACGCCCTCGGCGACGACACCCTCCTGCGCGAGATCGGCCGCCTCGTCGAGATGGCCGAGCGGAGCCGTGGCCGCTACGCGAGCCTCGCCGACCGCGCCTCGCGCGCCTACAGCCCCATCGTCTACGCCCTCGCCCTCCTCGCGCTTTTCGGCTGGGGCTTCGGCTCCAGCGACTGGCGGCTCGCCCTCAACATCGCCGCCGCCGTCCTCATCGTCACCTGTCCCTGCGGCCTCGGCCTCGCCGTCCCGGCCGTGCTGACCGCCGCCTCCGGCCGCCTCTTCCGCGAGGGGGTGCTGCTCAAGGACGGCGAGGCGCTGGAGAAGCTCGCCACCGTCGACGTCGCCGTCCTCGACAAGACCGGCACGCTGACCACCGGCCAGCCGCGCCTGACCAACGCCGCCGACCTCGCGCCCGCCGCCTTCGCCGCCGCCGCCGCCCTCGCCGCCGGCAGCGAGCACCCGATCTCCCGCGCCATCTCCCGCGCCGCCGGCGAGGCCGGCATCCGCCCCGCCCCAGTCGCGGAGATCGCCGAGCACCCCGGCCTCGGCAGCGAGGGCACCCTCGCCGGCGCCCGCGTCCGCCTCGGGCGCGGCGAATGGGTCGGCGCCCCGCGCGCCCTCGACGCCACCGCCGCCTGGCTCCGCATCGGCGACGCCCCGGCCGTCGCCCTCACCTTCGCCGACGCCCCGCGCCCGGACGCCGCGGCGACCGTGGCGCGCCTCCACGCCGCCGGTCTACCGGTGACGCTCCTCTCCGGCGACGCCGAAGGCCCGGTGCGCGCCCTCGCCGACGGCCTCGGCATCGACCGCTGGATCGCCCGCGCCACGCCGGCGGGCAAGGTGGCCGAGCTCGACGCGCTCGGCGCCGCCGGCCACCGCCCGCTGATGATCGGCGACGGCCTCAACGACGCCGCCGCCCTCGCCGCCGCGCACGTCTCGATCTCCCCCGCCTCGGCGATCGACGCCAGCCGCAGCGCCGCCGACCTCATCGTCCTCGGCGACCGCATCGAGCCCGCCGCCGACGCGCTCGCGCTCGCCCGCATCGCCCGCCGCCGCATCCTCGAGAACTTCGCCCTCTCCTTCGGCTACAACATCGTCGCCGTGCCGATCGCGCTGGCCGGCCTCGTCACCCCGCTCATCGCCGCCATCATCATGTCGGCGAGCTCGCTCGTCGTCGTGCTGAACTCTACCCGCCTCGCGCGATGAACATCCTCGTCCTCCTCGTCCCGGCGGCGCTCTTCCTCGGCGGCCTCGCGCTCCTCGGCTTCTTCTGGGCGCTGCGCCACGACCAGTTCGACGATCCGCGCGGCCACGCCGAGCGCATCCTCTCCGACCGCTACGACGACCACCCCGCCGACGACGAGGCTTCCTCGCGCTGAGTGCCGCAATCCGCTTGACGCCCCCCGCGCCGCCCCCTAAATGGGCGCCATCGCGCGGTTGTAGCTCAGTCGGTTAGAGTGCCGGCCTGTCACGCCGGAGGTCGCGGGTTCGAGCCCCGTCAACCGCGCCATT
>NZ_CALLYO010000516.1 GCF_937858865.1 uncultured Amaricoccus sp.
GCTTTCCAGCCCCTTTCCGGCCGCATTCCAGTCCGCTCAAGTCGCTGTTAACACGGACGGAATTCCCCTCGATCCCGATTCAACCTGCCGGAGGCCATACGGCCGTCTCGAGCTCCCGCCTCACCGCATCGGCGGCACCTGCGGCCCCGACCCCGCCCGCGCCGCCAGCGTCTTCTTGAAGATGACGAGCGGCAGGACGAGGATCGCGATGACGCCGAACAGCCAGACCACCAGCGTCGCAATCACCCAGGTCGAGAAGCCGGTGATCTGCAACCCGTCGGTCAGCCAGGTGGTAACGAGCAGCCCCACGAAAGTAGTGACCAGCGCAATACCGCCGGTGATCGCGCGCACATACTTGAACGAGAGCTTGAAGATCAGCGGCGCCAGGATGAACCGCGCCGCGGTAAAGACGACGATCACCCAGAGAAAGCCCGCCGGGGTGATGACGAAGCCCGGCAGCAGCCACTTTGCCACGAGAAGACCGATGGCGTTCGCCACCAGCTCAATTATCGTCACGGCGATCAGACGAACCATCGGCACCTCCTGCTGCCCAGGCTATCGGGCGGAAGTGCCCCCGACAAGCTGGAGGCGATCCGAGTGATCCGCAATCCGATTCTCAAGGGTTTCAACCCCGACCCGTCGATCTGCCGCACAGGCGACGACTACTGGATCGCCACCTCGACCTTCGAATGGTACCCCGGCGTCCAGATCCACCACTCCCGCGACCTGGTGAACTGGCGCCTCGTCGCGCGCCCCCTCAGCCGGACGAGCCAGCTCGACCTGCGCGGCGCGCCCGACAGCTGCGGCGTCTGGGCCCCCTGCCTCTCCTGGGCCGACGGGCTCTTCTGGCTGATCTACACCGACGTGAAGCGCTACGACGGCAACTTCAAGGACGCGCACAACTATCTCGTGACGGCGCCCGCGGTCACCGGGCCGTGGTCCGAGCCGGTCTATCTGAACTCGTCGGGCTTCGACCCCTCGCTCTTCCACGACGACGACGGCCGGAAGTGGCTGCTGAACCAGCAATGGAAGCATTCGACCGACAGCGTCGGAGGGCGTCCGCGCGGCACCGCCTTCGACGGCATCCTGCTGCAGGAATACGACCCCGTCTCCCGCCGGCTTACCGGGCCCGTGCGCAACATCTTCCCCGGCTCCTCGCTCGGGCTGGTGGAGGGGCCGCACATCAACAAGCGGGCGGGCTGGTACTATCTGACCACGGCCGAGGGCGGCACGGGCTACGACCATGCGGTGACGATGGCGCGGTCCCGCGACATCCGCGGCCCCTACGAGCTGCATCCGGCAGTGCACCTCCTGACTTCGAAGGACGCGCCGAAAGCGCCGCTTCAGCGCGCCGGCCACGGGCAGATCGTCGAGACGCCGGACGGCGCTGTCTATCACACCCACCTCTGCTCGCGGCCCCTGCCCGGCACCCGGCGCTCGCCGCTCGGGCGGGAGACGGCGATCCAGAAGTGCGCCTGGAAGGAGGACGGCTGGCTCTATCTCGAGCAGGGCGGACTGGTCCCCGCGCTCGAGGTCCCCGCCCCGCCCGGCGCGGCGGAGCCCGAGCCAGACCGGCCGGTCGAGTATCGCTTCGACACCCCTGCCCTGCCGCAGGACTTCCAGTGGCTGCGCACGCCCTACCCCGAGCGGCTCTTCGCCCTGACCGGCAGCGCGCTGCGGCTCTTCGGCCGCGAGTCGGTCGGGAGCTGGTTCGAGCAGGCGCTGGTCGCGCGGCGGCAGGAGCATCACGCCTATCGCGCCGAGACGCGGCTTCTCGCCTTCGATCCCGACACCTACCAGCAGAACGCGGGGCTCGCGACCTACTACAACCGCTTCAAGTTCCACTTCCTCGCCGTGACCCACGATGCGGCGGCCGGGCGGGTGCTGACGATCCTCTCCTGCCCCGGCGACTGGCCGGACGGACGGCTGGGCTTCCCGCTGCATCCGCCGGTGCCGGTTCCAGACGGGCCGGTCGACCTCGCCGTCGAAGTGCGCGGTGCGGCGCAGCAGTTCTTCTGGCGGGCGGGCGGCGAATGGCAGCCGGTCGGCCCCGAGCTCGACGCCTCGGTGATCTCGGACGAGAGCGGGCGGGGCGAGCACGGCTCCTTCACCGGCGCCTTCGTCGGCATGCTCGCCTTCGACACCTCCGGCCGGGCGGCCACCGCGGACTTCGCCGCCTTCAGCTACGCGCCGGGATAGGCCGCGCCGTGCGCCGCCGCCGCGTCCTCGCGCTCCTGGCCGCGAGCCCCGCCCTCGCCGCGCTCGGCGGAAGGGCGGAGGCGCAGGTGGCGGAGCTCGTCGGACGGATGACGCTGGCCGAGAAGATCGGCCAGCTCACCATGGTGACGGCGGGCTATGCCATCACCGGGCCGACGGGGGACGAGGATCTCCCGGCGCTGGTGCGGGCCGGCCGGGTCGGAAGCCTCTTCAACCTCTGGGGCCGGCCGGCGGTGCGCGAGCACCAGCGGCTCGCGGTCGAGGAGACGCGGCTCGGGGTTCCGCTCTTCTTCGGGCTCGACGTGCTGCACGGCTTCCGCACCGTCTTTCCGATCCCGCTCGCCGAAGCGGGGGCCTTCGATCCTGGGCTCTGGGAGGAGACGGCGCGGGTCGCGGCGGCCGAGGCGGCGGGGGCCGGCCTCGACCTCACCTTCGCACCGATGCTGGATCTTTCCCGCGACCCGCGCTGGGGGCGCATCGCCGAAGGACCGGGGGAGGATCCCTTCGCCGGCGCGCGCTTCGCCGAGGCGAAGGTGCGCGGCTTTCAGGGGGAGGGTCTCTCCGGCATCGCGGCGACGGCAAAGCATCTCGCCGCCTACGGGGCGAGCACGGCGGGGCGCGACTATGCCCCGGTCGACGTCTCGGAGCGGGCCCTGGCGGAGGTCTATCTGCCGCCCTTCCGGGCCGCGGTCGGGGCGGGCGCGGCGGCGGTGATGCCGGGGTTCACCGATATCGCCGGGATACCGCTGACGGCACATCGCGAGCTCCTGACCGGGACGCTGCGCGAGCGGTGGGGGTTCGAGGGGGTGGTGATCAGCGACTATGGCGCGATCGGGGAACTGGTGCGGCACGGGGTAGCGGCCGACATCGTCGAGGCGGCGGCGCTCGCGATGAACGCCGGGGTCGACGTCGACATGATGTCCTTCGCCTACGAGAAAGGCCTGCCGGCGGCGGTGGAGCTGAGGCTGGTCGAGCCGGGACGGATCGACGCGGCGGTCGGGCGGGTGCTGGTACTGAAGGCGCGGCTCGGGCTGCTGGACGATCCCTATCGCCGCTGCCAGGGGGCGGACCCCGCGGTGCGGCTAGACCGCCGGGCGGCGCGGGCGGCGGCGGTGCGGTCGAT
>NZ_CALLYO010000517.1 GCF_937858865.1 uncultured Amaricoccus sp.
GCATCCTCGGGTGGAAGATGACCTTCTTGGTATGCGTCTCGAGGTTGGTGATGACCCCGGCGCGCCCGACCTCGGAGCCGGTGCCGGCGGTCGTCGGCACGGCGACGATGGGGGCGATGCCGTTCGGGTCGGCGCGGGTCCACCAGTCGCCGATGTCCTCGAAGTCCCACATCGGCCGGGTCTGGCCGCGCATGAAGGCGATGACCTTGCCGCAGTCGAGCGCCGAGCCGCCGCCGAAGGCGACGACCCCGTCGTGCCCGCCGTCGCGCAGGACCGCAAGCCCGGCGGCGACGTTCGCCTCGGTCGGGTTGGGCTGCACCTCGGAGAAGACCGCGGCCGGCATTCCGGCCGCCGCCAGGACGCCGAGGGCGTCGGTGGCGATCGGCAGGTCGCGCAGGCCGGGGTCGGTGACGAAGAGCGGCCGGGTGATGCCGGCCGTGGCGCAGGCGTCGGCCAGCTCGTCGATCCGGCCGGCGCCGAAGCGGATCGCGGTCGGGTAGTTCCAGTTGGCGGCAGGCGGCATCTTCTTCTCGCGGCTGTGGCTCGACCCAGTTAGGGGGAAAGTCGCCGCAGGTGCAATGTTGCGCGAGACGATCACCCCTGGCCCGGTGCGAACTCGGCTCCGGCGAGCAGGTCGTCGATGAAGTGGGAGAGGAGCTGCGCCCGGCCGGAGACCCCCGCCTTGCGGTAGACCGCGGCGCATTGGGCGCGGACGGTGCCGGAGCGGGCCGAACGCAGCGCGGCGATTTCCTCGACCGAGAAGCCCTTGATCGACAGCAGGGCGACCTCGCGCTCGGCCGGCGTCAGGCCCCAGGCGGCGAAGGTGTCCTCGAGCAGGTCGACGAAGGCGCCGCTCGCGACGCGCAGCCTTCCCTGCATCCGTTCGTTGGCCGCCTGGAGCCGGCGGACCTCGCCGGCGGTCAGGGCAGAGCCGAAAACGAGCGCGCCGAGGATGGCGACGTCGATCAACGCGCTCGCGGGATCAGTGCGATAGTCGGCGAACTCGGACACCATGTCGACGATCATGAGCAGGCCGCACCCGGCCTGCACCACCGCCGCCAGCGCGAGAAGACGGGTGCGCGTCCACCAGGTGCGTGCCAATCGCCAGCCTCACCGGCCGCCTCAGGGGCGCTTGCGGCCGGTGATCATGGCTTTCGCCAGGTTCTCCCGGTGCCGCAGGCTCTCCCACGCTACGCCGAGCCAGTGGAGGACGACAAGGCCGAAGCCGAGGTTGGCCACGATCTCGTGCAGCCCCTCGAGCCAGCCGGCCCCCCAGAAGGCATCGAGCCCCATCATCCACCCGGTCAGCCCGAGCGTCGCGACGACGGCGAGCAGGGCGACGACCATCGCCCCACCGGCCGGATTGTGGCCGATGTAGCGCGCCTCGCGGCCGGCGAGCACCGCCCGCGCATGGGCGAGGAAGCCCACCGGCGTCGGCACGAAGTCGGCAAAGCGCGCGCGCTGCGGGCCGGCGAAGCCCCAGGCGACGCGGGCGGCCGCCGCTCCGACGGCGGTCCATCCGAGCGTCTCGTGAAGCTCACGCGGGCTGCCGACCAGGAAGGCCCCGAGAAAGCCCGCCGCGAGCGTCCAGTGCAGGATGCGGACGAGCGGGTCCCAGACCGCAACGGATGCCCGGACCGCGGCCGGCCCGGCCTGATCCGCCGGCATCAGTCGCTCTCGCGCTGGAGTTCGGCGCCCGAAGCGGGATCGTAGTAGATCTCGAGCTTGGTCTCGCCGTTCGTCCCGTAGATTTCGTAGCAGCCGTCGCTCACCTTCATTTCGCGGATCTTGCCGCCGGCGTCCTCGAAGGCCTTGGCGACTTGCCACATCGGCATGGTGGCCTCGGTGCCCTTGCAGCTCGGGTCCGCGAGGGCGGGGGCGGCGCAAGCGAGGGCGAGCAGGCTGAGCGCGAGCGGCTTCATGACGGCATCTCCATCTGGATCGCCGGATCGGGTCCGGCGACGCAGCGATGACCGGCGCCGCGGCGCTCTGCCATACGCCCGCGGCTTAGGAAGGCGGCCGTAAGCGCGCGCTTACGGCCGCGCCGACCGGACCGGCGCTGCAGCCTTCAGGCCGGGAGCCGACGCAGGTGGTAGGATTTCGGCCGCGTCACGCTCAGGTAGCCGAGGTGGGAGAGGGCGGCGCCGCGGCCGGTCTGCTTGACGCCGGTCCAGGTCAGCGCCGGGTCGAGGTAGTCGGCGCGGTTCATGAAGACCGTGCCGGTCTCGATCTGCGCGCCGATCTCCTCCGCCTTGGCGACGTCGGAGGTCCAGACCGAGGCGGTCAGGCCGTAGCGGCTGTCGTTCATCAGGGCGATCGCCTCCTCGTCGCCCGAGACCGGCATGATCCCGACCACCGGGCCGAAGCTCTCCTCGGTCATCACCCGCATCGAGTGGTCGACGCCGGTGAGGACCTGCGGGGCGAGGTAGGCGGTGGCGCCGGTGTCGGCCGGGAAGAGGGCGGGGTCGATGAGGGGCCTGGCCCCGGCGGCAACGGCTTCGGCGACCTGGCCGCGCACGGTGTCGGCGAAGCGCTTCGAGGCCATCGGCCCGAGGGTCGTCGCCTCCTCGGTCGGGTTGCCGAGGCGGAGCTTCGAAACCCAGTCCGCGGCCTTCTCGACGAAGCCGTCGTAGAGGCTGCGGTCGACGTAGATGCGCTCGATGCCGCAGCAGCACTGGCCGGCGTTGTACATCGCCCCGTCCATCAGCACGTCGACGGCGGTGTCGAGGTTGGCGTCGGCGCGGACGTAGCCCGGGTCCTTGCCGCCGAGCTCGAGCCCGAGGCCGGTGAAGGTGCCGGCGGCGGCGCGCTCGATCTCCTGGCCGCCGCGGACGCTGCCGGTGAAGTTGATGAAGTCGAAGGCGTGGCCGGCGATCAGCTCGGCCGTGGTGGCATGGTCGAGGAAGACGTTGCTGAAGAGGCCCTCCGGCAGGTGCGCGAAGGCCTGCGCCAGCCGCTCGCCGGCGAGCGGGGTCTGGCTCGCGTGCTTCAGCACCACCGCGTTGCCGGCGATCAGCGCCGGGACGATGGTGTTGATCGCGGTCAGGAACGGATAGTTCCAGGGCGCGACGACGAAGACGACGCCCACCGGCTCCCGCGCCAGCACCCGGCGGAACTTGTCGCTGTCCTCGATCACCTCGGGCGCCAGCGCCCGCTCGGCGATGCCGGCCATGTAGGCGGCGCGCTCGCGCACGCCGCCCATCTCGCCGCCGTAGCGCACCGGGCGGCCCATCTGCCAGGCGAGCTCGGTCACCAGGTCGGCGTTCACCCGGTCGAGCCGCGCCACGCCCTCCTTCACCAGCTCGATCCGCTCGGCGAGCGGCCGCGCGGCCCAGGCGCGCTGCGCCTGCCGCGCCACCGCGAGCCGCCGGCGCACGCCCTCCGCCGTCTCGGTCGGCCGCGTCGCGTAGATGCTGCCGTCGACCGGCGAGATGCAGCTGATTTCCCCCATTCCGTCCCCCTCAGGCGCGTTCGAACCCGCGCGCCAGCTCCCAGTCGGTCACCGCCTTCTCGGCCTGCTCCTGCTCCCAGCGCGCGGCATGGAGGTAATGCTCGACCACCTCCTCGCCCAAGGCCGCCTTCAGCATCTTCGACCGCCGCAGCGCCTCGATCGCGTCCCTGAGCGTCCGCGGCACCTCGCGCACCCGCGCGCCGTAGGCGTCGCCGCGGAACTCGGGCTCGAGCTCCAGCCCGCGCTCGATCCCGTCGATGCCGGCGGCGATCTGCGCCGCATAGGCGAGGTAGGGGTTGAGATCGGCGCCCCCCACCCGGCACTCGATCCGCACCGAGCGCGTGTCGGCCCCGACCAGCCGGTAGCCGGCGGTGCGGTTGTCCCCCGACCAGACCGCCTTGGTCGGCGCGAAGGTGCCGGCGGCGAAGCGCTTGTAGCTGTTGACGTTGGGCGCGAGGAAGAGCGTGCCGGCCGAGGCATGCTCGAGCAGCCCGGCGACCCAGCTCCGCATCAGCTTCGACATGCCGTAGGGCTCGCCCGGATCGTGGAAGGCGGCCTTGCCATCGAGCGTGCGCAGCGACAGGTGCAGGTGGCTCGAGGATCCGGCCGCCCGCGCGTCGTACTTCGCCATGAAGGTGACCGCCTTCCCCTTCGACCAGGCGATCTCCTTCACCCCGTTCTTGATGACGACGTGCGCGTCCGCCGCCCCGAGCGCCTCGCCGTAGCGGACGTTGATCTCCTCCTGCCCCGCGCTCGCCTCGCCCTTGGAGTTCTCCACCGGGATGCCGGCGGCGTTGAGGCCGGTGCGGATCGCCCGCATCACCTCTTCCTCCTTGGTGGTCTGGAAGATGTGATAGTCCTCGTTGTACGGGCTCGCCGGCCTGAGGCCGCGATATCCCTGCGCGTGCAGCTCGTCGTAGGTATTCTGGAACAGGTAGAACTCGAGCTCCGAGGCCGCCATCGCCTCGAAGCCGAGCTCGCGCAGCCGGGCGATCTGCCGCTTCAGCACCGTGCGCGGCGCATGCGGCACCTCGGCATGGCCGTGGTGGTCGAAGACGTCGCAGAGCACGAGCGCCGTGCCCTCGAGCCAGGGGATCCGCCGCAGCGTCGCGAGGTCGGGCCGCATCGCATAGTCGCCGTAGCCGGTCGCCCAGCTCGTCGCCTTGTAGCCCGGCACCGTCTCCATCTCGAAGTCGGTGGCGAGCAGGTAGCTGCAGCCGTGCGTCTCGACGTGCGCGCTCTCGAGGAAGAATTCCGCCTGGAAGCGCTTGCCCATCAGCCGACCCTGCATGTCGACCTGCGCCACCAGCACCGTGTCGATGGCGCCCTCCGCGACCGCCGCCGCGAGTTCGCCCAGCGTCCATGCGCCCGGCATCTGCGTCTTTTCCCGTCCCTGTTGTTTTGCCTTCAACGCTAGTGGAGCGCCCTCCGGCCGGCAAGAGCCGTTGGAGCGGCATTTGCATTGGTCCGGCCGTCGGATTACATCCGGAAGGGATGAGCTCAGGAGTGTCCGAAGTGGACGACTTTCAGCCCGGCCGGCTGAACCGGGACGGCATTCGAATCCACGACCCCGACGACTTCGCCGGCATGCGCGCGGCGGGGCGGCTGGCCGCCGAGATCCTCGACAGGGTCGGGCCGCTGGTGGTGCCGGGGGCCCGCACGCTCGAGCTCGATTCCGCCGTGCACGATATGATCCGCGCCGCCGGCGCCACCTCGGCCACCGTCGGCTACAAGGGCTATCGCCACGCCACCTGCATCTCGGTCAACCACGTTGTCTGCCACGGCATCCCCGGCAGCCCGATCCCGACCGGCCGGAACGAGCGCAAGCGCACCGACGACAGGCTCGTCGACGGCGACATCCTCAACATCGACGTCACCGTCATCGTCGACGGCTGGTTCGGCGACAGCTCGCGCATGTATGCCGCCGGCCAGCCGAAGCCCTATGCCGCGCGGCTGGTCGACATCACCCACGACGCGCTGATGGAGGGGATCGCGCGGGTCGCGCCCGGGAGCACCTTCGGCGACATCGGTGCGGCCATCCAGCGCTTCGCCGAGGCGCGGCGCTGCTCGGTGGTACGCGACTTCTGCGGCCACGGGCTCGGGCGCGTCTTCCACGCCGCCCCGAACGTGCTGCACTACGGGCGCTGGGGCACGGGTCCGGTGCTCGAGCCGGGCATGTTCTTCACCGTCGAGCCGATGATCAACCTCGGCCGGGCGGAGACGCGCATCCTCGACGACGACTGGACCGCCATCACCCGCGACCGCTCGCTCTCGGCGCAGTTCGAGCATTCGGTCGGCGTCACCGAGACCGGCTGCGAGATCTTCACCCTCTCGCCGGCCGGCCGCTTCCGCCCGGTCTGGGACCGCGCCGCCTGATCGCCGGGCTTCCCGGGTGGTCAGAACTCGTGGAAGACGAAGTATGCCCCGGCCGCGATGAAGGCGAAGCCGGTCAGGTGGTTCCAGCGCAGCGGCTCGCCGAGGTAGAGCACCGAGAAGACCATGAAGATGCTGAGGGTGATGACCTCCTGGATGGTCTTGAGCTGCGCGGCGTTGAAATAGCCGTAGCCGTAGCGGTTCGCCGGCACCATCAGCACGTACTCGAAGAGGGCGATCCCCCAGCTCGCCAAGATGGCGAGCGCGAGCGGCAGCGACTTGAACTTCAGGTGCCCGTACCAGGCGAAGGTCATGAAGACGTTCGACAGGATCAGCAGGCCGATGGTCAGCACCGGGATGGGGATCGAACTCAGGCGCATCGCGGTTGGCCGACCGATCCCGATTCTTTCAGCTGCCCTGCGCTTTCCATACGCCTTCCCTACGGATTCCACATCGAACGAATCGCCGCAGACCCCTGCCGGCGGGCCGGGATCGGCTATTCCTCCTCGCGCTCGGCGCCGTGGTGGTCGATCGATTCCTCGCCGTCCCGCTCGGCGTCCGCGGGCGCCGTCGCGATCCGGCTCGAGAGCCACTGGAAGAGGCCGAGCGCGACCAGCGCGAACATCGACGCGGCGAAGAGGGCGGCGGGATAGACCGCCTTGGTGATGTCGCTGCGGCCGGTCTCGAAGACCATCACCAGCGCCTCGAGCGAGACGGCGATGACGATGATGGTGATGAACTTGGTCAGAGACCGCCGCGCCTCCACCGCCGAGCGCAGCTCCTTGCGACGCAGGATCTCCTCCTCGGCGATGAACTTCGAGGTCTCGATCAGGGCGAAGCCGACGATGACGAGCCCGGCGCTGTCGAGGACGTCGAGCACCTCGCCGGCGCGGAAGGCCTGGACCAGCTCCCAGATCGCCATGCCGAGCAGCACGAGCGCCAGCGCCATCAGGAAGGCCGTGGCGAGCGCGTAGTAGAGCAGCGCGATCCGTCCGTAGAGCGTCTTCATGGCGGCCCCTCTCGCCGACGGGTGGCGCCTCAGCAATAGCTGACCCGCCGACCGCGCGTCCAACGCTTGTTCCGGGCCGCCGAGTCTGAGAGGGTGGGGGCTGCAACCCCAAGGAGACCGGCCCGAGCGTGAGACTTGCATTCCTTCTCGTTGCCGCCACCCTCGCCGCGGCCTGCGCCCGGCAGGAGCCTGCCGCCGTCCGGACGGCGAGCTATGCGCCCCAGCCCGTTCCCTGCGACGACGGCGGCGACGGCGGCGTTCTCATCGACGGGGTCTGCCTCTAGCTAGACCTCGACCGGCAGCGCCTCGCCGATCCTGACCTCGAGGGGATCGATGCGGGTCGCGTGCGCCACCGCCTCCACGCCGGCCGCCCGGGCGGCGGCGAAGGCGGCGGCATAGGCCGGGTCGATGTCGCCGGCGAGGCTGAAGCCAGCGCAGTCGGTGCGCTGGACGACGTAGAGCATCACCGCCCGCTGCCCGGAGGCCGCAATCAGCGCGAGCTCGCGCAGGTGCTTGGCGCCGCGGGCGGTCACGCTGTCGGGGAACTCGGCCAGCGCCCCGCCGCGGCGGAGATGCACGTTCTTCACCTCCACCCAGGCGTCCGGCCGCCCGGGGCCGGAGAGCAGGAAGTCGATCCGGCTGTTCGTGCCGTAGCGCACCTCGGGCCGCACGGAGGCATAGCCGGCGAGCGCCGGGATCGCCCCCTCGTCCAGCGCCTCGCGCACCAGGCGGTTCGGCAGCGTGGTGTCGATGCCGGCGAAATGCCCGCCCCCGAGCTCGACCAGCCGCCAGGCGAAGGCGAGCTTGCGGCGCGGGTCGCCGGAGGGCTCGAGCCAGACGGTCGTGCCGGGCAGGTTCAGCCCGAGCATGGCCCCCGGGTTGGCGCAATGCGCCGTCACCTCGCGCCCGTCTTCCAGGCTGACGTCGGCGAGGAATCGTTTATACCGGCGCAGGAGCGTGCCGCGGACCAGGGGACTGACGAAGCGCATCGCGAAAGACTTAACCCATGCCGGCACGAGGACAAGATGCCGAACCCGACCGCCGCCATGCTGACCATCGGAGACGAGATCCTCTCCGGCCGCACCCGCGACAGCAACATGCCGCATCTCGCCCAGGCCGTCGCCGCCCGCGGCATCCGCCTGCGCGAGACCCGCGTCGTCCCCGACGAGATGGCGGAGATCGTCGCGGCGCTGAACGCCGTGCGCACGCGCTACACCCACGTCTTCACCTCGGGCGGCATCGGGCCGACCCACGACGACATCACCGCCGACGCGGTGGCGGCGGCCTTCGGCGTCGGCATCGACGTGCGCGAGGACGCCCGTGCCATCCTCGCGCTCAACTACGCCAATCCCGAGGTCGAGCTGAACCCGGCCCGCCTGCGCATGGCGCGCATCCCGGACGGGGCGGCGCTGATCGAGAACCCGATCTCGCGCGCGCCCGGCTTCTCGATCGGCAACGTCCATGTCATGGCCGGGGTGCCGGCGGTCTTCGAGGCGATGCTGGCGGGATTGCTGCCGCGGCTGAGCGGCGGGCAGCCGCTCATCTCGGACAGCCTGCGGGTGGATCGGCCCGAGGGCGAGGTGGCGGGGCCGCTGCGGCTGGTGGCCGAGGCGCATCCAGGCGTCTCGATCGGCAGCTACCCCTTCACCTCCTCCGGCCGGTTCGGCTCGAACCTCGTCGCCCGCAGCGAGGATCCGGCGGCGCTCGCTGCGGCGATGGCGGCGCTGCGGAAGATGGCGGCCGAGCTCTAGCTATTCGGCCGGCACGCTCGCCGGCGGGCTCTCCGCCGCCGGGGAATCGGGCGCGTTCGGCACGTCGGCGGTGCCGCCGAGCGCGTCGCCGAGCCACCAGAAGACGAGGCCGACGGCGAAGAGGACGGCGAGCGCCATCCCGATCAGCGGGACGGCATGCCGGCGGACCTCCTTCGGCGTGTTCGTGTCATGGGGTGCCATGCGGACCCTCCTCTCGACAGGTCTTCCCGGAACAACCGCCCGCGGCCGCCGTCGTTCCCTTGCGCTCGGCTTCCGCCGCCCCGCATAGTCCTCGGGCTTCCCGCAGCCAGGAGCCGCCGCGCATGCTCGGCCTCGACCTCGTGAACACGGCGATCTTCGTGGGCGCGGCGCTCGTGCTGATCGGCATCTTCTCGAGCCTGATCGCCACCCGCGCCGGGGCGCCGCTGCTGCTCGTCTTCCTGGTGGTCGGCATGCTGGCCGGGCAGGACGGGCCGGGCGGGATCGTCTACAACGACTATTCGCAGACCTACCTCGTCGGCATGGTGGCGCTGTCGATCATCCTCTTCGACGGCGGACTGCGCACCCGGCTCTCCGACTTCCGCGGCGTGCTCGCCCCCTCGCTGCTGCTCGCGACCGTCGGGGTCATCGTCACGGCGGCGGTCGCGGGGGCGGCGGGGTGGCTGGTGCTCGACCTCGATCCGAAGGGCGCGCTGCTGCTCGGCACCATCATCGCCTCGACCGATGCGGCGGCGGTCTTCTTCCTGGTGCGCACCGGCGGGCTGCGGCTGCAGCACCGGGTGGGGGCGACGCTGGAGATCGAGTCGGGGACCAACGATCCGATCGCGGTCTTCCTCGTCATCGTGCTGACCAAGTTCATCCTGGCCGGCGGCGAGACGCCGCTGGCCGAGCTCGGCACCGAGCTGGCGCTCGAGGCGGCGATCGGCGCCGTCTTCGGGCTGGCCGGGGGCTTCTCGCTCGTCGGGATGCTGAACGGCATCGCCATGCCGGGCGGGCTGCATCCGCTCTTCGTGGTGGCCGGGGCGGTGACGATCTCGGCCTTCACCTCGCTCGTCGGCGGCAGCGGGCTGCTCGCGATCTACGTGGCCGGGCTCGTGGTGGCGAACCGGCCGGTGCGGGCCTATCCCTCGATCGTCGGCTTCCACGACGCGGCGACCTGGCTCTGCCAGATCGTGATGTTCCTGCTGCTCGGGCTACTGGTGACGCCGCACACGCTCTGGGACTATGCGCCGCAGGGGCTGCTGGTGGCGGCCGTGCTGATCCTGGTGGCGCGGCCGCTGGCGGTCTGGATCTGCACCTGGGGCTTCGGCTTCGCGGTGCGGGAGAAGCTCTTCATCGCCTGGGTGGGGCTGCGCGGGGCGGTCTCGATCTTCCTCGCCACCATCCCGATGCTGGCCGGGATCCCGAATGCGACCGCCTATTTCAACATCGCCTTCTTCGTCGTGCTCGTCTCGATGCTGGTGCAGGGGTCGACGCTGACCGGCGCGGCGCGGTGGCTCGGGGTGGCGCTGAAGCGGAGCAAGCATGCGACGAGCCGGGTGGAGATCGACGTCCCCGGCCAGACCGAGCAGGAGATGGTCGGCTACCCGGTGACGCCGGACAGCGTCATCCTGGGGCTGAACCGGCTGCCGGGCTGGGCGCGGGTGGTGATGGTGGTGCGCGGCGGGGCGATCCTCGGGCCGGCCGAGGCGGGGGCGCTCCGGCCGGGCGACTACTGCTACTTCCTGGTCGGGCGCGACCGGGTGCCGCGGCTCGACACGCTCTTCCGCGAGAGCCCGGACGTGGCGCGGCGGCTGGGGCTGCTCTTCGGCGAGATGCCGCTCCGGAGCGAGACGCTGGTCAGCGAAATCGAGAGCTTCTACGGGCTCGACTTCGGCGAGCATCCGGCGGAGGCGACGCTGGCGGAATGGGCGAGCCTGCGGCTCGGCGGCCGGCCGGTGCCGGGCGCGACCGTGCGCATCCCGAAGGGGACGCTGGTGGTGCGGCGGCTGGAAGCGGGGCGGATCGCCGCCCTGGGGCTGCAGCTCGACGAGCTGCTGCAGGTCGAGCCGGACGACAAGCTGCTGGCGCGGCTGGAGGCCGAGGCCGACGAGCTGAGCGGGCTCCGCCGCTGGCTGGCCCGCCTCTACCCGCAGCCGACGCGGAACCCGCGCGGCTGAGCCGGTGCCGGGCACGCGTGCCCCCCGCCGAGGATCATTGAAATTGCTGGATTATTTCCGGCGTATAGACAACGTATAGACAGACGGTCAGTGCCGGTCGGGTCCGGGGCCGTGGCCGAGGCGGGCGCGGATGCGGCGGACGAGGAGCCAGACGATCAGCACGACCGGGAGGGTGAGGAGCGCGAGGAGCGCCGGCTTGTCGAGCCCGAGCGGCTCGGCGAGCGGGGCGAAGACGCCGGCGGCGAGGTTGACGGCATAGTAGCTGATCGCCACGACCGACAGGCCCTCGACCGTCTCCTGCAGGCGGAGCTGCAGCGCGGCGCGGCGGTCCATGCCGCGCAGCACCTCGACGTTCTGCGCCTGGTTGTTCACGTCGACGCGGGTGCGCAGCAGGTTCGCCGCCCGCTCGGCGCGGGCGGAGAGCTCCTCGAGCCGTTCCTTGGCCGAGCGGCAGGTGCGCATCGCCGGGTCGAAGCGGCGGACCATGAACTCGGAGAAGAGCTGCCGGCCGCCGATCCGCTCCTCGCGCAGCACGTCGATGCGCTGCTTCACGATGGTCTCGTAGGCGCCGGCGGCGCCGAAGCGGAAGGCGCTGGTCGAGGCGAGATGCTCGATCTCGGCCGACATGCGCAGCAGCTGGTCGAGCGTCTCGGCCTCGCGGCCGGTGGCGTCGGCCATGCCGGCGACGAGCTCGGAGAGCTCGCGGTCGATGCGCGCCACCGCCGCCGCCACCTCGCGGGCGAGCGGCAGCGTCAGCATGGCCATGCACTTGTACATCTCGATCTCGAGCAGGCGCTGGGTGATCCGCCCCAGCCGGCGCCGGCCGATGCCCGGCACCGCGAAGACGAGCAGGCGGCCGTGGCCGTGCTCGTCGATGTGGAAGTCGGCGGCGATCACCGCCTCGCCGTCCACCACCCGGCTGACCGCGAGGCTTTCCGGCACGAACCATTTCGGCAGGTCGCGGGCGATGCGGGTCTCGACCTCGCCGGGCTCCACCGTCTCGATGCGCACGAGGCAGGAGCTCACCACCTTGCCGGGCGCCGCCGCCAGCCAGTCGGCCGGGAAGAGGTCGAACATCTCGCCCGAGAAGGGCCGGGGGTCCACGCCGTCGGCGAAGAGGGTGTAGGTCACGAACTCGGTGTGCATCTCCCATTTCAGGAAGCCGCGGCCGAGCGGGCCGTAGAAGTGGCTGGCGCCCGGCGGCGGATGCGGC
>NZ_CALLYO010000518.1 GCF_937858865.1 uncultured Amaricoccus sp.
CGATGATGCCATCCTCAAAGCGGTCCGCCACACTTCTTCAGCAGCCTGCTAGAGCTTCGCCGCCCAGTCCTCGATGCTGTCGCCGCTGCCGAGGCCCGGCGCCACGATCCCGTCGATCATGAAGGTGGGCGAGACGTGGATGCCGTTCTGCCGGGCATACTTGCAGTGCAAGATCGTCGCCCGCTCGAGGCCGGGGAGCGCGAAGGCCTCCGCGAACGGCAGCCCGCTGTAGTCCTCCATCCGCTCGATGATCTGGTTCGGCGTCGCGTCTAGGTTCGGGCCGCAGCAGTGGTCCTCGAACTCGAACTCCTCCCGGTGATCGTAGACCGCGCGCATCACCGCGCGCGCCGCCTCCTTGCCGCCGGGCGTCGTCGAGGCCGCGAGGATCCCCCGCGTCACCACGCCGGAGAAGAGATGCCAGGGCTGCGAGAGCAGCCGGACGTGCAGCGTCACCCGCTCCTCGCCGACCAGTGCGAGGAAATCCCAGAGCTTGCCGAACGCCCGCGCCGAATAGGGGCAGGTCGGCTCGAGGAACACCTCGAACCGGCGCTGACCCCGGCCCCAGCTCAACGGGTCGGCCTGCCAGTTCCCCGTCATGCCGTCGGGCCCGCGCCGAGCTTCGCAACATACTTCATCGTCCAACACCGCGTCATCGTTTCCGTCCCACCGCGGTCCATGTGACACGGGGCACTCACCGAGGGCAAGCCGCGCACACCGGGGCGATCATGCTTGTCCCGAAGCCATGTCCGGCGTGCCCAGGACTGCTTCCTTCCAGGCTCCGTGTGCGAATGTATTTTAGCAAAATTTTTGAATCATTGCCGTAATGATTAGCTTGTGATGATCTTTATATATTTGATAATCGACATGATATTTGTTAATAATAGAGTGCATATTCCGGTCAGCCGCTATCGGATCGGCAGGTTGGAGACGGTTCCGTGCGTGGGAGTGACGAGGGCAGGTGGAGATGAGCCGAGCTGCAGGTGTCCTGGGCCGGAGCGCTTCCGGCGGGCAGGTGCCCGCGCTGGCGCACGCCGCCGCCAAGCGTGGCCTCGATCTCTTCCTGGCAACGCTCGGCCTCGTCGTCGCCGCCTTCCTCCTGCTGCCGATCGTCCTGGCGATCCGTCTGCGCCACGGCGGCGCGGTCATCTACCGCGACCGGCGCGTCGGCCGGGGCGGAACCTCCTTCGACTGCCTCAAGTTCCGCACCATGGTGCGCGACGCGGACCTCGTGCTCGAGCGCCATCTCGCCCGCTCCCCGGCGGCGCGCGCCGAATGGCAGGCGACCCGCAAGCTGCGCGACGACCCGCGCATCCTCGGGCGGGTCGGCCGCTTCCTGCGCCGGACCAGCCTCGACGAGCTGCCGCAGCTCTGGAACGTGCTGAAGGGCGAGATGAGCCTCGTCGGCCCCCGCCCGATTGCGCGCGAGGAGCTCGCCTACTACGCCGAGCAAGGCCACTGGTATCTCGCCGTCCGCCCCGGGCTCACCGGCCCGTGGCAGGTCGACGGCCGGAGCGACACCGGCTATGCCCGGCGCGTCCGCCTCGACGTGGAGTATGCGCAGAACCCGAGCCTCGGCCGGGATCTCCGCATCCTGCTGCGGACCCCCGGCGCCCTCCTGAGCGGCCGGGGCGCCTACTGAGGCCCTTTCCCGGGACAGGCGTGCCCTGAACCGCCGCCGCCCGTGCCGCCGGGCGGCGGAGCGCGCGCTCGCGCGCCCCGGGCGGCAACACCCTCCGGAACGCGCGTATGGTGCCGGCGCAGAGCGGCCGCCCCCCGGCCGCCCCACACCCGCGCCGAACCCGCGCCGTCGGCGACACGCACCCCGGAGATCCCGCATGGCCTATACCTTCAAGCTCCAGGCACTCGACGCCATCTGCCGCGCGAACGGGGGAGGCGGAGGCCACCGGCGCGGGGTCCGCGCCCTCAACGAATGGTCGCGCCTGCTCGGCGGCGCCGGCCGCCACACCCGCAACGTGCCCGCGCTCAACGAGATCTGCGGCCTGCTCGGCGCCGAGGCGGGACACCGCCTGGAGATCGCGGCGCTCAACGCCATCGCCACCCGGCTCGGCGGCGCCGGCGGGCACCGGCGCAGCCTCGCCGCGCTGACCGAGATCGCTCCCCTCGCCGGCTCCGGCTGGGCGCCGGGGCCGGTCCGTCTTTTCGGGGCCGGCGACAGCCGCTTCGCCGACGGCAGGCAGGGAACCGCCCCCTTCGACAGCGGCTACGTCCTGCACCGCTACTCGCCGCTCAACCTCACGGTCTGGGCGCTGCTCGGCCGGGTCGTCCACGACGCCCGCACCGACCTCTTCGCGACGCCGGGCTGCACGCTGCAGCAGTGGATCGACACCCACCTCGCCGCGCTTCGCGCCGCCG
>NZ_CALLYO010000519.1 GCF_937858865.1 uncultured Amaricoccus sp.
GAGCGGGTAGCGCATGCGGTTCTCGAGGCTGCCGCCGTATTCGTCGGTGCGGGTGTTGGTCAGCGGCGTGATGAAGGCGGAGAGCAGGTAGCCGTGCGCCATGTGCAGCTCGAGCATGTCGAAGCCGCAGCGGTCGGCCATGCGCGTGCCCTCGACGAAGGCGTCGCGGATGCGGTCCATGTCGGCGCGGTCCATCGCCTTCGGGGTCTGGTTCTGCGGCGACCAGGGCACGTCGGAAGCGGAGATGATCGGCCAGTTGCCGCTCTCGAGCGGGCGGTTGTCCTCGACCCAGCCGAGCTCGGTCGAGCCCTTGGCGCCGGAGTGGCCGAGCTGCATGCAGATCTTGGCGTCGGTCTCGGCGTGGACGAAGTCGACGATGCGCTTCCAGGCGGCCTCGGCCTCCGGCGAGTAGGTGCCGGGGCAGCCGGGGGAGATGCGGCCCTCCGGCGTCACGCAGGTCATCTCGGTGTAGACGAGGCCGGCGCCGCCCTTGGCGCGCTCGCCGAGGTGGACGAGATGCCAGTCGGTGGGGACGCCGTCCACGGCCTTGTACTGGGCCATGGGCGAGACGACGATGCGGTTCTTGAGCTCGAGGCCGCGCAGGCGGAAGGGCGCGAACATCGGGCGGCGGACGGGGGCGTTCTCGCCGACGCCGGCCCTGGCCTGGAACCAGGCCTCGGCGCCGTTCAGCCAGTCCTCGTCGCGCAGGCGCAGGTTCTCGTGGCTGATGCGCTGCGAGCGGGTGAGGAGGGAGTAGGTGAACTGGACGGGGTCGAGGTGGAAGTAGCGCTCGATCTCCTCGAACCACTCCATGGAGTTGCGCGCGGCCGACTGGAGGCGGAGGACGTCGAGGCGGCGGGCGTCCTGGTACTGGGCGAAGGCGGCCTCGAGGGTCGGCTCGGTGTGGAGGTAGGTGGCGAGCGCGATGGCCGAGTCGAGGGCGAGGCGGGTGCCGGAGCCGATGGAGAAATGCGCGGTGGCGGCGGCGTCGCCCATCAGGACAACGTTCTTGTAGGACCACTTCTCACAGAGCACACGGGGGAAGTTGATCCAGGCCGAGCCGCGGATGTGGCCCGCGTTGGAGATGAGGTTGTGGCCGCCGAGTTCGTCCTTGAAGATCGCCTCGCAGGTGGCGATCGACTCCTCCTTGCTCATATTGCCGAAGCCGTAGGCGTTCCAGGTCTCCTCCGAGCATTCGACGATGAAGGTCGCGGTGTCGGCGTCGAACTGGTAGGCATGCGCCCAGAGCCAGCCCTTCTCGGTCTCCTTGAAGATGAAGGTGAAGGCGTCGTGGAACTTCTGCTTCGTCCCGAGCCAGACGAACTTGCACTTGCGGACGTCGACGTCGGGGCGGAAGTGCTCCTTGTAGAGGTTCCGGGTGCGGGAGTTAAGGCCGTCGCTCGACACCACGAGGTCGTAGTCGCGCGAGAGCTCCTCGATCTGGCTCTCGGGGATCTCGTTCTGGAAGCGGAGCTCGACGCCGAGCTCGCGGGCGCGGGCCTGGAGGAGGAGGAGGAGCTTCATCCGGCCGATGCCGCAGAAGCCGTGGCCGCCGGAGACGATGCGCTCGCCCTTGAACTCGACGGCGACGTCGTCCCAGTAGGCGAAGTTCTCACGGATCGAGGCGGCGGAGACGGGGTCGTTCGTCGCCAGGTTGCCGAGCGCCTCGTCGGAGAGGACGACGCCCCAGCCGAAGGTGTCGTCGGGACGGTTGCGCTCGAAGACCACCACCTCGTGCGAGGGGTTCCTGAGCTTCATCGAGATGGCGAAGTAGAGGCCCGCCGGACCACCGCCTATGCACGCGACCCGCATTTTTCCGATCCTCCCGTTTGCCGCTTCGTTAACGTCACACTAGCGATTCGTCCGATGTATTTCAAGCATGAAATTTCAAGCTTGAAGATTATGGGTACGGCGCGTATGGAGGAGGG
>NZ_CALLYO010000520.1 GCF_937858865.1 uncultured Amaricoccus sp.
ATGAAGCTTGGCCAGGCGATCTACGAGAAGGAGCAGGCGAGCGGCGCCGCGCCCCTGCCCGGCCTGCTCGCCGCGGCCCCCGGTGGCGACGTCGCCGCCACGCTGGACGCACCCGCCGAGACCGAGGACCTGCTCGCCGACTATGCCCGCCTCGGCTTCACCCTAGGCCGCCACCCGCTCGCCTTCGTGCGCGACCAGCTCGCGGCCCTGCGCTTTCTCACCGCCGCCGACATCGCCGTCGCGCCCGACCGCATGCTCGCCCGCGGCGCCGGCCTGGTCACCTGCCGCCAGCGCCCCGGCACCGCCAAGGGCACGCTCTTCCTCACGCTGGAAGACGAGACCGGGCTCACCAACGTGATCGTCCGCCCCGAGCTCTTCGAGCAGCAGCGCCGCATCCTGCTCGGCGCGCGCCTGATGGGCGTGTTCGGTCAGATCCGCCGCCAGGGCCGCGTCGTGCACCTGGTGGCGAGCCGGGTGGTGGATCACTCGCCCCTGCTCGGCAGTCTGGCCGCGCGCAGCCGGGACTTCCACTGAAGACCCGCCACGCGACGCATCCGCACGACGGTTTCAGCGCACCTGGGGCGAGAGCCTCAAGGTCTGCAGCGGCTGCGGGCAATGCAGGGTGAGGTAGTAACGGCCAGCGGGCAGCTCGACCTCGAGCTCGGCCGGCTTGTCCGCGCACAGCGAAGTCTCGGCCACCTCCTCGAAGCGGCCGTCGGTGATCCGCAACCGTGCCTGCGCCGGCTCGGCGAAGACCATCTGCAGCCGATAGCGGCCGCCCTCGACCTCCCCGAGCGGGACGAAATATGCCCCCTCCTGCGGATTGTGCCAAGGCTCGAGCTCGGCCGCGGTCCACGCCTCCCCGACCGGGACCCCGGCACTCACCGGATATTGTCCGCAGGCCTCCTTGGTGTGGCGCAGCACGGCGAAGAGGAAGCGGACGTCCTCGTCGCTGATCGGCCCCAGGTAGCGCTGCATGTGGCCACGCGCCGCCTCGGGGCCATGATGAAAGCTCAGGCGTCCGCTGCACTCGCCCTCATGGCAGTTGGCGCAAACGGTGTTGAAGCGGACGACGCTATGTGCCGGTGCCAGTTCGGCATTCGCCTGCGCATGCAGGCCGAAGCCCGCGAAGAATGCGGCGAGGAACAGATTGCGGGCACGCGCGGGCGCCCGGGAGGGCGTGGCTGGGGGATGGATCGAACGCATGATGCACCTCGTGCACGGATCGAAAATCGGCCGAAGGCTTTCGCCCCACTATACGCCCGGCATCACCCGCTGTCCTGCACGCTCCCCGCGCCCGCCGGTGCTATCCTTGTTTCCGTTGCGATTCCGGTTCGAGGAGTCTTTTCCATGAGCGCGCACAAGACCGACGACCCCTTCGGATTCCGGGAGCGCCCGGGCGTCTACGACACCGGCACGGGTGCGATCAAGACCGTCGAGGCCAACCGCGGCATCCCCGGCATCGAGCGCGTCGTCATCCGCAGCTATTGCGGGCGTACGCAGGACGACCGGGTCTTCTACCGCCTCAGCGCCGACCGCAGCCGCGAGTTCGCCACCCTGGCGGAGGCCTTCGCCGCGCGCGCGGTCCACCTGACCTGAATCAGCGCTACGCGCCGCCAACCGGGCCAATCCGCCCGCGCCCGTCCAGCCACTCCGCCACGAAGCGCCGGGCGTCCGGCAGCCAGTCGGCGAAGTCCTGCGCGAAGCCCGCCGGATCGGCCACGAACTCCACCTCGGCGCCCGCGAGCGGGTTGGGCTGGCGCGCCCGCCGGCCCATGCGCGCGAGCACGTCGGCGATGCCCTCCAGCCCGGCGTAGCTGCCCAGCCAGTCCTCGCGCGCCATCCGCTCCAGCGCAAGGTGGGCCGACGCGGGCAGGTCCGCCCGGCGCGCCGCGAGCTGCCGGTACACCCCGGCGCAATAGGGCGCC
>NZ_CALLYO010000521.1 GCF_937858865.1 uncultured Amaricoccus sp.
CGTCGCCGCGCTGAACGCACGGATCGGCATGCCCCCCGGCCTGACCGGGCTGGGCGTGACCGAGGCGATGATGGAAACGGTCGCGCAGGCGGCACCGAACGACCACTGCCACGCGACGAACCCCCGCCTCGCCACGCCGGAGGACTATCTGGCGATCCTGCGCGACGCTGCCTGAACCCGGCCATTAACCTTCATGAAGATCCGGTGAACGCCCGGGAATAATATAACGATTCCATAATCTTGATCCGGTGGGCACGCGTGCCCACCCTGTGCGCCGCGGCACGGAGGGGCGCTCGCGGCCGACCGCGCGGCGCTCTCTCTCCGCTCGACTTGGCGAGGAGGCTTGCCTAAGACTGCGACAGCGCCGTCGGTGCGGGAGCCAAGGGGGGCAACATGACTCGCGCGGCCGAGCAGCGGCCGGCGATCCGATCCTACCGGTCGTGGGTAGCGAACGAGACGCTCGAGGACTATGCGCTGCGCTACGCGGCGCGCTCGTTCCGCCGCTGGTCGCCGTTCGTGATCTCCAACACCGCGCTCGGGGGGATCGCCTTCCTGGCGCTCGAGACCATCGGCGGCGCGATCACGCTGCGCTACGGCTTCGCGAACGCGATCCCGGCGATCCTCTGCGTCTCGCTCTTCATCTTCGTCACCAGCCTGCCGATCGCCTACTATTCGAGCCGCTACAACATCGACATGGACCTGCTGACCCGGGCCGCCGGCTTCGGCTACATCGGCTCGACGATCACCTCGCTGATCTACGCGACCTTCACCATCATCTTCTTCGCCCTCGAGGGGGCGATCATGGCGCAGGCGATGCGGGTTTATGCCGACATCCCGATCGTGGTCGGCTACGTCGTCTCCTCGCTCGTCATCATCCCGCTGACGGCGATGGGCATCACCATGCTGAGCCGGCTGCAGATGATCACCCAGCCGCTCTGGGTGGTGATGCTGGTCGCCCCCTTCCTCTTCATCCTCGCCAGGGATCCCGGGGTGATCGAGGAATGGCGCACCTTCGCCGGCGCCGAGACCGGCTTCGGCCTGCTCGCCTTCGGCGGCGCGATCGGCGTCCTCTGCTCGCTGACGGTGCAGATCGGCGAGCAGGTCGACTACCTGCGCTTCCTGCCCGACCTGTCGCAGAGGAACCGGCGGCGGTGGTGGGGGGCGATGCTGTCGGCCGGACCAGGCTGGGTCGTGGTCGGCGGGCTGAAGATGCTCGGGGGGAGCCTCCTCGCCGTCATGGTCGTCTCCGCCGGGCGGCCGGCGTCGGAGGCGCTCGAGCCCATCCACATGTTCTCCCTCGCCTACGGCTACGTCTTCGCCAACCCGGAGACGGCGCTCGCCGCGGCGACGGTCTTCGTGCTCGTCTCGCAGGTGAAGATCAACGTGACGAACGCCTACGCCGGCTCGCTCGCCTGGTCGAACTTCTTCTCCCGCGTCACCCACTATCATCCCGGCCGGGTGGTCTGGCTCGTCTTCAACATCCTGATCTCGCTCCTCCTGATGCTCCTCGGCATCTTCGAGACGCTCGAGCTCGTGCTCGCCGTCTACGCCAACCTGGCCACCGCCTGGCTCGGCTCGCTGGTCGGCGATCTCGCGATCCTCAAGCCGCTGCGGATCAGCCCGGCGGTGCCGGAGTTCAAGCGCGCCTACCTGCCGAACTTCAATCCGGTCGGCTGCGGGTCGATGGGGCTCGCCTCGCTGGTCGGGCTGATCTGCTACGCCGGCCTCCTCGGCCCGGCCGCGCAGGCCTGGTCGGCGCCGATCGCCTTCCTCATCGCCGTGCTCTCGGCCGTGGCGATCGGCGTCGCGACGCGCGGGCAGACCTACCTGCTGCGCCCGGCCGACTATCCGGAGCGCGGCGACGATCTCGTCCAGTGCCGCATCTGCGACCACGACTACGAGAAGCCGGACATGGCCTTCTGCTCCTTCTACGACCGGCCGATCTGCTCGCTCTGCTGCAGCCTCGACACCCACTGCCACGATACCTGCAAGGAGCGGCCCTCGGAGCAGCCGCGGGTCGCTCCCGGCGGCGCCTTCCGGCAACGCTTCGCGCTGCAGCCGATGCAGCGCCTCGCCAAGGTCGTCGGCGTCACCCTCGTGCTCTGGACGGTGGCCGCCGCGGTCTTCCTGCTGACCTACCGGATCGCCGACCTGCACATCGACCCCGCGCCCTACACCAACGACCAGATGCTCGTCCGAGTCTTCGTCGCGGTGCTGCCACTGCTCGGGATCGGCGCCTGGTGGATCGTGCTCTCGCACGAGAGCCGCGAGCTCGCCGAGCGCGAGCTCGTCGCCTCGCTCGACGAACTGCGCGCGACCCAGGCCGAGCTCGCCCGCACAGAGCGGCTCGCCGCCATCGGCAAGCTCACCGCCACCGTCAGCCACGAGCTCAGGAACCCGCTCGGCGCGCTCGCCAATTCGGTCGACGTGCTCGAACGATCGATCCCCGGCGCCGCCCGGGACGGCCCCGAGTTCGCCCGCATCCGCCGCAGCGTCCAGCGGTGCTCGCGCATCATCGAGGATCTGCTCGACTTCTCGCGCCAGCGCGAGCCGGAGCTGGCCGAGGTCGCCGTCGACCCCTGGCTCGAGGCGCAGGTCGCCGAACATTCCGCCGCCCCGCTCGTCACCCTCGATCTCCGCGCGGGCTGCACGGCACCGATCGACGCCGAACTGCTGCGCCAGGCGATCGTGAACCTGCTCGACAACGCTGCGCAGGCCGCCGCGGAGGCGCATCCCGACGGGGCCGGCCGGATCACGGTCCGCTCCCGCGTCGACGGCGACACCGTCGTCCTCTCGGTCTCCGACAACGGCGGCGGCATCCCCGAGGCGGCGCGGGCGCGGCTTTTCGAGCCGCTCTTCAGCACCAAGGCCTACGGCGTCGGCCTCGGCATGTCCGTCGTGCAGCGGGTGGTGGAGATGCACGGCGGGCGCATCGGGCTCGACACGCGCGACGGAGGGGGAACGACCATCGCCCTCCACCTGCCGAAGGGAGCGGAACCATGACCGCAGCTGGCGGGCCGGACACGCCCTGGCGGCTCCTCGTCGTCGACGACGACGAGGACTTCGCCGAGAGCCTCGCGAGGCTGCTCGCCCTCGAGGGTTATGCGACGCGGGTGGCGCAGAGCGCGGCCTCCGCTTCCGCGGTCCTCGCCGACTGGAAAGCCGACGTCGCCCTCGTCGACATCCGCCTGGGACAGGACGACGGCGTCGCCCTGGTCAGGGAAATCCAGCGGCTCGCACCGCAAACCGTCGTGGTGATGATGACGGCCTACGCGTCGCTGGAGACCGCCGTCGAGGCGCTGAAGGCGGGCGCCTACGACTTCCTCATCAAGCCCTTCTTCTCCTATGACCTCGACCGAACGCTGGAGCGCTGCTTCGACCGGCTGCGGCTCGTGGCCGAACGCGACGCGGCGGAGAGCCGCCTGCGCCAGGCCCAGCGGCTCGACGCGCTCAGCCAGCTCGGAGCGGGGGTCGCGCACGAGTTCAACAACGCCCTTGCGGTGATCCTCGGCAACCTTCAGCTGCTCGAGGAACGGCTGCAGGACCAGCCGGCCCTGCGCGAGTTCGTCGAGGACGCCCTCGGCGCGGTCCGGAGCGGCGTCGAGCTCACGACCCGGCTGCTCGCGCACGCGCGCGGCGCGCCCCTTCACGCCGAGGTCACCGACCTCGCCGAGACCCTGCCCGGGATCGTCAGGCTGCTCGAGCGGACCCTCGGGGTCGAGGTCGACATCGTGCTCGACCTCCCGCCGGGACTGCCGCCGGTGCTGGTCGACCGCAGCCAGCTCGAGGCGGGCCTCGTCAACCTGGGGATCAATGCCCGGGATGCGATGACCGGCGGCGGCACGCTGACCATCGCCGGACGGACCGACGGCGAATGGGTGGACCTCGCCATCTCCGACACCGGGCCCGGCCTGGCGTCGGACCTCCTGCCGCGCGTCACCGAACCCTTCTTCACCACCAAGCCGGGCAGCCGCGGGCTCGGTCTCGGGCTGACGATGGTCGCGGCGTTCGCCGAACGCTCCGGCGGCGCGCTGCGGCTCGCGAGCCCGCCCGGCCACGGCCTGACGGCGCCGATGAATCTGATGTTCGGCTCGCCCGAGCA
>NZ_CALLYO010000522.1 GCF_937858865.1 uncultured Amaricoccus sp.
GCGACTCCCCTCAAGCATTTGAAATCCCTCGCTCCTGCCGGGCGCGTTTACCCGGCGTTCACGAATGCCGGCGCCGGCGCCGGCCGCGATCCCGATGGAAGCTTCCGTAGTCGGCTGCCCGGCGGCCGGAAGGTGACAGCCGCGGCGGAATGCCTATATCGGGAGAGGCGAGGGTCCGCTGCGGGCCGGAAACACGAGGGTCGCGGAACGTCACCGGATGCAACCTGTATTTGAAGTCAATGGCTTGAGCATGGTTTCGCGCGCATGAAGCGGCTCGCCGACCTCATCGACGCCTTCGCGCCGGCGGACGGGCCGCCGCCCGACCGGCTGGGGCGGTTCTTCCTCTGGGTGCTGCGCGGCTCGGTCCCGGCGATCCTGCTGGCGCTGCTGGTCTCCGTCGCGGTCGGCGCCACCGAGGTCGCCGCCGCGGCGATCATCGGCCGCCTTATCGACCTCGCCCAGGCGCGCGGGGCCGAGGGGCTCATCGCCGGGAGCTGGCCGTGGCTGGTCGGGGCGGTCCTCTTCTTTCTCGTCCTGCGCCCCTGCCTGATGGGGCTGAGCGCGGCGCTGAACGCGCTCACCCTCGGCCCCAACCTCTACCCGCTGGTGCTGTCGCGGCTGCACCGGCACACGCTCGGCCAGGCGCTCTCCTTCTTCGATGACGACTTCGCCGGCCGCATCGCGCAGAAGCAGCAGCAGACGGCGCGGGCGGTGACCGAGGCGATCAGCGAATCGGTCAACACCTTCGGCCTCGCGGTGACCGCCGTCGTCGGGGCGGCGGCGGTGATGGGCCGGATCAACCCCTGGCTGGCGGTCGGGATGCTGGTCTGGATCTCGGGCTACGTCGTGCTGATCCGCCACTTCATGCCGCGCATCCGCGCCCGCTCCAAGGCCCGCGCCGCGGCGCGGGCGGTGGTGACCGGGCAGGTCGTCGACACGCTGACCAACATCGCCACCGTGAAGCTCTTCAGCCACGGCAGCCACGAGGACGAGGCGGCGCTCGACGCGCTCGGCGGCTACCGCGGGGCGCAGATCGACTTCGGCGCGACGAGCGCGCTCTTCCGCTTCTGGCTGATGACGCTGGCCGGCGTCCTGCCGGTGCTGCTGATCGGCGGCGCGCTGCTGCTCTGGACCCGCGGCGCCGCCACGGCCGGCGACATCGCGACCGCCGGGCTCCTCGCCACCCGCATCGCGCAGATGTCGGGCTGGGTCAGCATGACCGCCATGGGCATCTTCTCGAACATCGGCGAGATCGAGGACGGGATGCGCACCCTCTCGCCGCCGCACACCATCACCGACGCCCCGGGCGCCCGCCAGCCCTCGACCGCGCGCGGCGCCGTCGACTTCGAGGAGGTCAGCTTCGGCTACGGCCGCCCGCGCCCGGCGCTCAACGGCTTCACGCTGCACGTCCGGCCCGGCGAGCGGGTGGCGCTGGTCGGCCGCTCCGGGGTGGGCAAGACCACCGCGGTCTCGCTGCTCCTGCGCCTCTACGACGTCGAGAGCGGGCGCATCCTGCTCGACGGGGTCGACATCCGCGAGCTGACCCAGGACGCGCTGCGCGCCCAGATCGGCATGGTCCGGCAGGAGACGGCGATGTTCAACCGCTCGGCGATCGAGAACATCCGCTACGGCCGGCCGGAGGCGACCGACGAGGAGGTCTACGAGGCGGCCCGCCGCGCCGAGGCGCACGACTTCATCCTCGGCCTGCGCGACGTGCGCGGGCGGACCGGCTATGCCGCCCACCTCGGCGAGCGCGGGGTCAAGCTCTCGGGCGGCCAGCGCCAGCGGATCGCGCTCGCCCGCGTCATCCTGAAGGATGCGCCGGTGCTGGTGCTCGACGAGGCGACGAGCGCGCTCGACAGCGAGGTCGAGGCGGCGATCCAGGAGACGCTCGACACGGTGATGGAGGGCAAGACGGTCATCGCCATCGCCCACCGCCTCTCGACCATCGCGCGGATGGACCGGATCGTCGTGCTCGAGGATGGCCGCATCGTCGAGGAGGGCAACCACGCCCGGCTCCTCGCCCAGGGCGGCCGCTACGCCCGCTTCTGGCGCCACCAGTCCGGCGGCTTCATCAACCTCGCCGCAGAGTGACGGTGGCAAGGCGCCGAAACCCGCCGAGGGGCCGCTTGTGGATGCAACGGGAGGAGGCCGCTCTTCCTACGCGGGCGGAACGAAGCGGAAGCGGCAGGACTTGCCGCCGCGCTGCATGCACTCCTGATGCTCGACCTGCGCGCCCATGAGGCCCGACAGGAATCCCAGATCGAACCGGCAGACCTCGGTGAATTCCTTCGAGAGGTCGTGGTAGACGCAATTCTTGCAGGAGATGCGCGGCAGCCGATCCCCCGGCTGCGGATCGACCAGTCGCGCCGCGAAGCCGGTCTCGTTCATGATCGTGACGATCTCGACCACCCGTTCGGCGCGCGTCTTGCCGACGAGGCGCGGAATCGCGACCGCCGAAAGGTCGACCCCCATGTTGTACATGTATTCGGCGAAGCGCTCCTCGCCGATCTCCTTGCGGAGACCGAGCAGGAGGGCGCGGGAGAACCAGGAATATTGCTTCGGGAAGAGGCTCTTTCCGACGTCTGACAAAGCGTAGACGTTTCCCGGCCGGCCGCCGGTGCTCTTGGCCAGGCTCCTTTGCACGTATCCGTCCCGCTCCAGCGCCGCGAGATGCTGGTTGACGGCGCTGCGGCTCAATCCGGTCTCGCTGCTGAGGTCGTCGACCGTCAGGCCGCTGTCCGAATCGAGCAGCAGGGCGAGAAACTGCTTCTGGCTCGGCCCGAGGCGAGCCAGCGCGTCCGAGGTGCTCTGGGTGTTGGGCGGCTGCTGCAGCACGGGGAAGAAAGCGGTCATACGACATCCACATGAAAGCGACACCGCCATGCCGCTGGCATGACAGCCTTGCGCCTTTTGGTGGATAACGCAAGAATTACTTTTGACTCAAAAAACCGTACAAAGTAGCTTAACCGGGCCGGGCGACGCCCGCAAGATGGCGCGCACGTGCCCAACCAGAGGAACGCACGGAGGGAACACCCGATGATCGACTTCACGCTGACGTCTGAGCAGAAAGCGCTTCAGCAGGTCGCCAGAGAGTTCGCCCAGGATGTCCTGAAGCCGATCGTCCGGGAAGCGGACGCCGAGCCGGACCCGCAGAAGGGCTTCCAGATGATCAAGCCCGCCTACGAGAAGGCCTACGAGCTCGGCTTCGCGATGTGCTTCCTGCCGAAGGAGTATGGCGGCGGCGGGGTGTCGAACGTCGACCTCTTGATCGCGGCGGAGGAGATCACCGCCGTCGACCCGGGCTTCGGCTGCGTCCTGCTCGTGAACGGGCTGGCGCTTCTGCCGCTGGTCTGGTTCGGCAAGGAGGAGCAGAGGAAGAAGTGGCTCACCCTCGCCTGCAACGATCCGAAGAAGAGCTTCCTCGCCGGCTGGGTGGTGTCGGAGCCGGCCGGATCGCCGGGCGGAACCGCCAACTTCGACCATCCGAGCCCGCAGGCCGGCATCCAGGTCACCGCCGACCTGAAGAACGGCGAGTATGTCATCAACGGGCGCAAGTACTGGCCGTCGAGCGCCGCGGGCTGGGACATGCAGGGCGCGGACGTCAGCGTGGTCGTGGTGCGGACCGACCGGCAGAAGGGCGGCAAGGGCGGCCTCTCGTGCATCATCGTTCCGCGGGGCACGCCGGGCGTCACCTACGAGCCCTGCATCGACACGATGGGGCACCGGCTGAACCAGAACTGCGACATCCGCTATGACAACGTGCGGGTTCCGGAGGAGAACGTCTTCGCGCTCGGCGAGGGCGATCTCGTCATCAGCAAGGCCTTCACCTGGTCGGGCCCGGTGGCGGGGATCGCCGGCGTCGGCGTGGCGCGAACCGCCTACGAATATGCGCTGAACTGGGCGAAGACCTATACCGCGGGTGGGCTCGATCCGATCATCTACCACCAGAATGTCGGCTACATGCTGACCGACGTGGCGATGAAGATCGAGGCGGCGCGGTATCTGAGCTGGAAGGCGGCCGCCTATGCCGACAGCTACGACTGCGAGAACTATTCGCTCGGCGCCATGTCGAAGATCTTCGGCGGCGAGACCGCGATGCAGTGCGTCTACGACTGCATGCGGGTCGTCGGGATCAACAGCTACGATCGCCGCAGCCATCCCTTCGACAAGCTGATGCGCGACGTGCTCTGCTTCCCGATCTACGACGCGGGCAACATGGGCATGCAGCGGCGGAAGATCTGGGGGATGCTGGCGCACCCGAGCTTCAACCCGCGCTCCTTCGTGGACCACGAACTCGTCGAGTTCACGCGCGAGATGGAGGGTATCGGCTCGGTGACCGCGCGGCCGGGCGCAGCCTGATCGACGCGGGACCTTCGAGGACGCGCCGGCCCGATCCCGATCGGGCCGGCCGGGAGCAGGCGCGTCATGGCAGAGCAAGCGATACGGGAGACCTTCGGCCTGATGCCGCCGGGGACGTCGCATTATCTCTACGTCGTCTTCGCGCCGTTCGCCCTGGTCTTCGCCTACGGCGCCTATCTCCGGCTCGCCCGGTCGGGGCTGATCGACCTCGTCAGGGGAGGATCGGGCGGGATCGCAGGCGCCCTCGGCCGACTGGGCTGGTATGCGCTCCTGCAACGGCGCGTCGCCGCGCGCCCGCGGGGGTATGCGCATCTCGGCATCTTCTACGGTTTCCTGGCGCTCTTCGCCGGCACCACCATTGTCTTCATCGACTGGGACATCCTGCGCCCGCTCGGGGTCAGGTTGCTCGCCGGGGCGCCCTACCTCCTGCTCGAGTCGTTCCTCGACGCCCTCGGGGTGGCGTTCGTCGTCGGCCTTTGCGTCGCGCTGGTGTGGCGGCTCGCGAGGCTCCGCACGAGCACGCCCGACCAGCGTGCCGTGCAACTGCAGTTCCTCGGCCTGATCGGCGGCCTCCTCTTTCTCGGCCTGACCGGTTTCCTGCTCGAGGGCCTGCGCATCCTGTTGCGTCCGGCCTCCTGGACCGACGTCTCCTTCGTCGGGACGGCCGTCGCCGGCTTCCTGTCGGGCGCCGTCTCGCCCGGGACCGCGCAGGAGATCTATGTCGGGCTCTGGTGGAGCCACGCGGTGGTCGCGTTCACGCTGATCGCGCTCCTTCCCTTCACCGTGTTCCTTCACGCCGGGGCGGCGCCGCTCAACGTCATGGCCCAGCCGGGCCTCCCGCGCCGGGAGCTCGACGCGCCATTCGACCTGCGGGAGGTGATGGAATCGGGGAACTTCGATCTGCAGCCCGGAGTCGCGACGGTGGCGGGCTTCGACGCCGGGCGGCGCTTCGCGCTCCTCGCCTGCACCAACTGCGGGCGCTGCGACGAGGTCTGTCCGGCGGTGGCGATGGGAACGGCGCTGTCGCCGCGCCGGCTGGTGCAGTCGCTGCGCCGCCAGGTCCTGGAGGCGAAGACCGAGGAGGACCTTCTCGACACCGCAGTGGTGTCGCCGGAAGCGCTCTGGGCCTGCACCACCTGTGCCGCCTGCGTCATGGCCTGCCCGGTCCTGATCCGGCCCGTCGACTACATCGTGCCAATGCGGCGCGAAGAGGTCTCGCGCCAGCATCTGGACGCGCGGCAGGGCGCCCTTCTCGCCAATCTCGGGCGCAGCGCCAATCCGTTCGGGCTTCCTCCCGACCGCAGGGACGATCTGCCCGGGTCCCTCGCGCAAGCTGACGGGGTGGAGTCATGACGGATGCAGGCGGGGCCGAGGCCGACGACTGGATCTACTGGACCGGGTGCGCGGCCAACTACGACCGGCGGATCGGGCTCGTCGTCGCGGCGACGGTCAAGGTGCTGCGCGCCGGCGGCATGCGGCTGCGCTTTCTCGGCCGCGAGGAAGCCTGCACCGGCGACGCCGCGCGGCGGCTCGGCGAGGAGGGCCTGTTCCAGCAGCTCGCGCTGCAGAACATCGAGACGCTGACCCGCCACCGGGCGCGGAGGATCGTGACCCACTGCGCGCACTGCTACCACACGCTGAAGAACGAGTATCCGCGCTTCGGCGGCGCGTTCGAGGTCCGCCACCACAGCGAGGTGATCGCCGAGCTGATCGGGGCGGGCCGGATCCGCCTCCGGCGCGAGGCCTCGCTCAGCGTCACGCTGCACGATTCGTGCTACGTGGGCCGGTACAACCGCATCTTCGAGGCCCCGCGGCGGGCGCTCGGCGCGGCGCTCGAGGTGAAGGAGATGCCCCGGCACGGCGACCGGAGCTTCTGCTGCGGCGCCGGCGGCGCCAACTACTGGTACGACGCGAAGAAGACGACGACCGCTGGCGTCCTTCGCATGCAGGAGGCGAAGGCGACCGGCGCCAAGGTCGTCGCCGCGGAATGCCCGTTCTGCATCAAGATGCTGGAGCAGGGGGCGCAGGCGCTGCCGCCCGACGAGACCCTGACCGTCCGGGATATCGCCGAGATCGTCGCCGACTCGCTCGAGGAGCCGGCGGTCCCGGACGAGCCGCCGACTTCAGAGTGAAGAGGACCGCCCATGGCCGACGACCGCCCCCTCAACCTTCTCGCGCTGGTCAAGTTCGTTCCCGACCCCAACCAGCTTCAGGCCGACGCGGAGGGCAGGCCGGATCTGGCGCGCGCCCCTTTCCGGATCAGCACCTTCGACGAGAATGCGGTCGAGGCCGCGCTCGGGCTGGCCGCGG
>NZ_CALLYO010000523.1 GCF_937858865.1 uncultured Amaricoccus sp.
GACCAGCGTCATCGTCGCGACGGGCCCCCTCACCTCCGCGGCGCTGGCCGCCGCCATCCGCACCCTGACCGACGAGCGCGCGCTCGCCTTCTTCGACGCCATCGCCCCCATCGTCCACTTCGAGACGGTCGACCTCTCCAAGGCCTGGTTCCAGTCCCGCTACGACAAGGGCGAGACCGAGGAGGAGCGTACCGCCTACCTCAACTGCCCGATGGACAGGGACCAGTACGAGGCCTTCATCGACGCCCTCCTCGCCGCCGAGAAGACCGAGTTCCGCGACTGGGAGAAGGACACCCCCTATTTCGAGGGCTGCCTCCCCATCGAGGTCATGGCCGAGCGCGGCCGCGAGACGCTCCGCCACGGCCCGATGAAGCCGGTCGGCCTCACCAACCCGCACGCCCCGGAGGCGAAGCCCCACGCCGTCGTCCAGCTCCGCCGCGACAACGCCCTCGGCACCCTCTACAATATCGTCGGCTTCCAGACCAAGATGAAGTACGGCGCGCAAACCGAAGTCTTCCGGATGATTCCCGGCCTCGAGAACGCGAGCTTCGCCCGCCTCGGCGGCATCCACCGCAACACCTTCCTCAACTCCCCCCGCCTGCTCGACGGCCGCCTCCGCCTCCGCGCCGACCCGCGCCTGCGCTTCGCCGGCCAGATCACCGGCGTCGAGGGCTATGTCGAGAGCGCCGCCATGGGCCTGCTCGCCGGCCGCCTCGCCGCCGCCGAGCGCCTCGGCCTCCCGCTCGACCCGCCGCCCGCCACCACGGCGACCGGCGCCCTCGTCCGCCACATCACCGGCGGCGCCGAGGCCGAGCTCTTCCAGCCGATGAACGTCAACTTCGGCCTCTTCCCCCCGCTCGAGGCCGCCCGCTCCGGCCGCCGCGGCCGCCGCGACCGCTACAAGGCCTATACCGACCGCGCCAAGCAGGACTTCGCCGCCTGGCTCACCCCCGCACCCGTGCCGGCCTGACCAGGTGGCCGAGCTGGTGTCCTTGCGGCGCCGGTCGAGGATCCGCCGGCCCTCGACCGATTGACTGAAGGAGCCCTCGCATGACCCGCACCCTCGCCGCGCTGGCCCTCGCCCTTCCCCTCTCCCTCTCGCCCGTATGGGCGCAGGACAGTGTCCCGGTGACGCCCGACAACTTCGTGCGCGCCGAATCCGATCTCTTCTTCGGCAACGCGGTGAAGGACGGCGGCTTCGGCAAGTTCCTGCACCGCCGCGGAGTGATGGGCGTCGACGACCAGTTCGTCGTCCGCGGCAACCGCGACACGCTCTACTCGATCGCCGTCTTCGACCTCGACGCGGGGCCGGTGACGATCACGCTGCCCGAATCCGGCGAACGATTCATGTCGCTGCAGATCATCGACGAGGACCAGTACGTCCCGAACGTCTTCTACGATGCCGCGCCGCATACCCTGACCCGCGAGGAGATCGGCACCCGCTACGTGGGCACCGCGGTCCGCACCCTCGTCGACCCTGAGGACCCCGAGGACGTGGCCAAGGCCACGGCGCTCCAGGACGCGATCACCGTCGACCAGCCCGGCGGCCCTGGCGTCTGGGAGCCGCCGAACTGGGACCAGGCGAGCCAGAAGAAGGTGCGGGATGCCCTCCTCACCCTCGCCGAGACCCTGCCCGACACACGGCAGGCCTTCGGCCCCCGAGACGCGGTCGACCCGGTGCGCCGGCTGATCCAGGCCGCGGCCGCCTGGGGCGGCAACCCGGAGAAGGATGCCCTCTACCTCTCGGTGACGCCTGCCGGGAACGACGGCCGGACGATCTACAGACTCGACGTGAAGGACGTCCCGGTCGACGGCTTCTGGTCGATCAGCGTCTACGACGCCGAGGGCTACTACCGGAAGAACGAGTACGGCGCCTACAACCTGAACAGCATCACCGCCGACCGGGCGGCGGACGGCTCCATCGCCGTCCAGTTCGGCGGCTGCGACGGGCAGATCCCGAACTGCCTGCCGATCATGGAAGGCTGGAACTACATGGTCCGCCTCTACCGCGCCCGCCCGGAGATCCTCGACGGCAGCTGGACCTTCCCTGAGCCGGTGGCCGTCCC
>NZ_CALLYO010000524.1 GCF_937858865.1 uncultured Amaricoccus sp.
CGCGCTTGCATCCGTCCGGGCCCGCCGGCAGTGTGGGCGCCGAACGGGGAGGGCCGAATGATCTGCGTCTTCATCCAGCTGCGCTGCCGGCCGGGGCGGACCTACGAGGTGGCCGATGCCATCTACGACCTGGAGTTCGCCTCGGAGCTCTATTCGACCTCGGGCGAGTACGACCTGATGATGAAGGTCTACATCCCGGAGGGGACCGACGTCGGGCATTTCATCAACGAGAAGCTGCGGGATATCCCGCATCTCGACCGCAGCCTGACCACGCTCACCTTCAAGGCGTTCTGAGGGCCATGCCGCCGATCGTGGACTGGGACGACGCCTATGCCAACACCCCGCACATCCCGGGCGGCGAGGGCTATCCGGCGCGCTGGGCCGCCGCGGCGGCGGCGTTCCGGGCGGGGACGGGCGGGCGGCTGCGCGAGGGCATCGCCTACGGGTCGCATCCGCGGCAGCGCTTCGACCTCTTCCTGCCGGAGGGGGTGCCGGCGGGGCTCGTCATCTTCGTGCACGGCGGCTACTGGCGCGCCTTCGACCGCGGGCACTGGTCGCATCTCGCCGCCGGGCCGCTGGCGCGCGGCTGGGCGGTGGCGGTCCCGGGCTACGTCCTCGCGCCCGAGGCGCGCATCGCCGCGATCACCGCGACGATCCGCGAGGCGATCGCCGCGGCGGCGGCCGAGGTGGCCGGGCCGATCCGGCTGACCGGGCATTCGGCGGGCGGGCATCTGGTCGCGCGGCAGATCTGCGGCGACAGCCTGCTGCCCGAGGCGGTGATGGGGCGGATCGAGCGGGTGGTGCCGGTGAGCGGGCTGTTCGATCTCCGCCCCTTCCTCCGGACGCAGATGAACGAGGCGCTGCAGCTCGATCTCTTCGAGGCGCGGGCGGAGAGCCCGGCGCTGACCGAGGTCCGCCGTGCCGTGCCGGTGGATGCCTGGGTGGGCGGCGACGAGCGGCCGGAGTTCCTGCGCCAGAGCGCGCTCCTCGCCAACGTCTGGACCGGGCTCGGGCTCGACATGCGGCTGACGGTCGCCCCCGGGCGGCACCATTTCGACGTGATCGAGGGACTCGAGGATCCGGCCTCGCCGCTGGTCGAGGCGGTGGTCGGGCCGGTGGTCGGGCGGGCGGCGTGAAGACCCACGCCCGGGTGGTGGTGATCGGCGGCGGGGTCGTCGGCTGCTCGGTGCTCTATCATCTGGCGAAGGCGGGCTGGACCGACGCGCTGCTGATCGAGCGGTCCGAGCTCACCAGCGGCTCGAGCTGGCACGCGGCGGGCGGCTTCCACACGCTGAACGGCGACCCGAACGTGGCGAAGCTGCAGGCCTACACGGTGTCGCTCTACCGCGAGATCGAGGCGCTGTCCGGGCAGTCCTGCGGGCTGCACCTGACCGGCGGGGTGATGATGGCCGGCGATCCGG
>NZ_CALLYO010000525.1 GCF_937858865.1 uncultured Amaricoccus sp.
CCGAACCGTTCACCCGGATCAGAGGCCGAAGTCGGCGAGGGGGAGGTAGCGGACCGGGTCGCCGGGGCGGATGGCGCGGGGGGCGTCTTCGAGCTCGACGAGGCCGGTCGACCAGGCCAGGCCGGAGACGCGGCCGGAGCCTTCCGAGGGGAAGACCTCGACGGCGCCGCGGGGGTCGAGGCGGGCGCGGAGGTATTCGTGCCGGCCGCCGGATTTCTCCTTGGCGAAGGCGGCGGGGAGGAGGAGGCCGGCGGGGCGCTGCCAGGGGGCGCCGGCGAGGCGGAGGAGCGCGGGGCGGGCGAGGACGAGGGCGCAGACGAAGGCGGCGACCGGGTTGCCGGGGAGGCCGAGGATGGGGCGCCCGGCCCAGCGGCCGAGGGCGAAGGGGCGGCCGGGCTTCACCGCGACCCGCCAGAAGTCGAGGCCGCCCCCGGCGCGGAGGAGCGCGGTGACATGGTCCTCGTCGCCGGCGGAGGCGCCGCCCGTGGTGAGGATGGCGTCGGCGCGGGCGGCGCCGCGGTCGAGGGCGGCGGAGACGGCGGCGGGGTCGTCGGCGGCCTGGCCGAGATCGACCGGGATCATCTCCCAGCGGCGGAGCATTTCGAGGAGCATGGGGCGGTTGGCGTCCCAGGTCTGGTGCGGCGCGGCGTCGCTGCCGGCCGGGCGGATCTCGTCGCCGGTCGAGAGGACGGCCACCCGCAGCCGGCGGCGCACCGGCAGGAGGCCGAGGCCGGAGGCCGCCGCGAGCGCGAGCTCCGGCGGGCCGAGGCGGCGGCCGGCGGGGAGGATCTCGGCGCCGGGCTGGACGTCCTCGCCGGCCGGCCGGGTGTTGGCGCGGGGCGCCGGGGCCTGCGGCAGGGTGATCGCGTCCGGGGCGAGGGTGACCTCCTCCTCGGGGACGACGGTGTCGACCCCGCGCGGGAGGAGGGCGCCGGTCAGGATGCGGAGCGCCTGGCCGGGCGGGACAGCGCCGGGGAAGGGCGCGCCGGCGGCGGCGCGCCCCTGAACGAGGGGCAGGACGAGGGGCAGGCGATAGGGCGCGGGGCCGAGGGTCGCGTGGGCGAGGCCGTAGCCGTCGACGGCCGCGTTCGCCGCCGGCGGGTTGGCGCGGCGGGCGTGGACCGGCGCGGCGAGGATGTGGCCGCCGGCCTCGGCGAGGGGAACGGTCTCGGTCTCGGCGACGGGTTTCGTTGCGGCGCGCAGGCGGTCGAGCGCGGCGGCGACCGTGACGCGCCCGCCGGGCGGAGTGGCGCCGGCGGTGGGGGCGAGGCCGGTGCGGGCGAGGATGAAGTCGGCGATGGCGGGGATGTCGTCGAGGGGGAAGACCGGGACGGGGAGGCCGGGCAGCGGGGTGTCGGAGGCGACGGCCTCGATCGTCTCGTCGCCTTCGGCGATGAGGTCCTGGGCGGTCGCGGCGCGGCGCGTCTCGATCTTGGGGTGGCGGTCGCGCTTGTAGCCTTCGACGAGGACGAGGTCGGCCGGGGCGAGGTGGGCGAGGAGCTCCTCGAGCGGGGGCTCGGGGGCGGCGAGCTCGGTGATGAGCGCCCAGCGGCGCGATGAGGCGACGAGGACCTGGGCGGCGCCGGCCATGCGGTGGCGGTGGCTGTCCTTGCCGGGCTGGTCGGGCTCGAAGGCGTGGTGGGCGTGCTTGACGGTGGCGACGGTGAGGCCGCGGGCGACGAGGTGGGCGACGAGGCGCTCGAGGAGGGTGGTCTTGCCGGAGTTCTTCCAGCCGGTGACGCCGTAGACCCTCATGCGAAGCGCGCGGCCAGCGCCTCGGCGCGGGCGAGGTCGTCGCGGGTGTTGACGTTGAAGAAGGCGGCCTCGTCGGGGAAGGCCACCTCGGCCGCGCCGTGCCGGGCGGCCCATTCGGCGACGCGGCGGGTGCCGGCGGCGAGGGCGGTGCGCAGATCCTTGCGCAGCGCGACCGGCCAGAGGGCGAAGACGGGGTGCCGCCGGCGGCCGGTGGCGCCGGGGGTGACGGCGAAGGCGAGCGGCGCGCCGCTGGCGCGCAGGCGGGCGACGAGGTCGGTCGGGAAGAAGGGCGTGTCGCCGGCGACGGTCACGATCGCCTGCGCGCCCTCGGCCGCCGCCCGGTCCATGCCGGCGAGGATGCCGGCGAGCGGGCCGGGGAAGTCCGGCACGCTGTCGGCCACGACCGGCAGGCCGAGGGCGGCGAAGCGGGCCGGGTCGCCGTTGGCGTTGAGCAGGAGCCGGTCGACCTGCGGGCCGAGGCGGTCGACGACGCGCGCCAGCATCGGCCGGCCGGCGATGGGCCAGAGGCCCTTGTCGCCGCCGCCGAAGCGGGTGGCGAGGCCGCCGGCGAGGATGACGCCGACGATCACGCGCAGCCCCTCCCGTCGGTGCGGCCGGGCAGGGCGGGGGCGGGCTCGGGCATTTCCGGGATACCTCTGGACATCTCGCACCGGCACGATAGACGAGGCGGAACCGACAGGACAGCACCCATGCCGCAAGCCTCGACCCGCCGTGCCTTCTGGCTCGGGATGCGCGACGCGCTCCCGTTCCTGCTCGTCATCGTGCCCTTCGGGATGCTTTTCGGGGTGCTGGCGAGCGAGGCGGGGTGGCGGCTGACCGAGACGCTCGCCATGAGCGCGGTGGTGATCGCCGGCGCCTCGCAGTTCACCGCGCTGCAGCTCCTCAGCGAGCAGGCGCCGCTCCTGATCTGCATCATCGCGCCGCTGGCGATCAACCTCCGCATGGCGATGTATTCCGCCTCGCTCGCCCCGCACCTCGCCGGGGTGCCGCGCTGGCAGCGGGCGCTGATGGCCTACGGGCTGACCGACCAGAGCTATGGCGTGGCGATGAACCGCTACGCGCTGTCGCCGAAGATGGGGCACCGGGAGAAGGTGGCGCACTACTTCGGCACGCTGGTGCCGGTCTGCGTGCCCTGGTGGCTGGCGACCTGGGCGGGGGCGGAGGCGGGGACGGCGATCCCGGAGGGGCTGGCGCTCGACTTCGCGGTGCCGATCACCTTCATCGCCCTCTTCGCGCCGATGCTCAGGACGCGGCCGCACGTGGCGGCGGCGGCGGTGGCGGTGGCGGTGGCGCTGCTCTTCTCCTTCCTGCCCTGGAACCTCTGGCTGATCGTCGCCTCGCTCGCCGGGATGGCGACGGGCTCCTGGCTCGAGCTCCGCGCGGAGCGTCGGTCGTGAGCGAGGTCGCCCGCATCTGGGTGGTGATGATCGTGGTCGGGGTCGGCACCTACCTCATCCGCTATTCCTTCCTCGGGCTGGTCGGCGACCGGCCGCTGCCGGAGTGGGCGCTCAGGATGCTGCGCTACGTGCCGGTGGCGGTGATGCCGGCGCTGGTCGCCCCGCTCGTCGTCTGGCCGGCGGCGACCGGCGGTGCGCCCGATCCGGCACGGATGCTCGCCGCGCTCGCCGCGCTGGCGGTGGGGGCGGTCATGCGCAGCGTGCTCGGCTCGATCTTTGCCGGGATGGGGGTGCTCTATCTGGCGCTCTGGGCGATCGGGTGAGGGCCGCCGGTCAGGACAGGGCGGCCGCGGCGATCAGGCCGCCGACGATGAGCGCGTAGAGGCTGCCGACGGCGGCGAGCATCGGCCAGTCGGGGTGGCGGACGGTCTCGCCGCGCTCGACCTTGCGCCGGTCGCGCAGCGCGACGAGCGCGAGGACGACGATGAAGGCGAGGGTCACGAGGTGGATCCGGGTGACGAGGGTCAGATGTCCCGCGTCGCCGATGGCGGCGTCCGCCGACCGCAGGCTGAGGAGCACCGCGAAGAGGACGCCGACGAGGAGGCCGAGCTTGCCGCCGAAGCCGGAGCGGTCATTGGGATCGTAGAAGAAGGACAGGAAGGCGATGAAGACGCCGGCGAAGACCCCGGAGGTGAGCTTCAGGAAGCCGACGAGATGGTCCCGCTCCAGCGGGATCGCGATCTCGAGGCGGGCGTAGCGCGATCCGTCGGCCTCGGGCAGGCCGTAGGTCGAGGGCTCCTCGCTGATGGAGGTCTCGAGCTCGAGATCGGCGATCCGCCACTCGTCCAGCCGGTCGCGGATGTCCGGAGTGACGAAGGACTGCTGCCGGTCGGGCGCGAAGACCAGCCGCTCGGCGCCGTACTGCGCCTCGTCGATCGGGATCAGCAGCCGCTGCCGGTCGAACGGATACCGGCTCATGTCCCAGTTGTAGCGGAAGGTGCCCTGCACCCGGCGCGAGGCGTAGCGGCCGCCGCCGGCGGGATCCTCGACCTCGACCGGGCCGAGGTTCAGCCCGGACGAGGCGGTCGGGAGGGCGATGGTGGCGAGGGGCGCGAGGTCGGCCGTGGGGCATAGCGACCAGAGCCAGAGGATGGCGCCGAAGGTGTCGCGCGCCATGTCGAGGTCGTAGAGGTCCTCGACGTTGACGCCGATCGTGCAGGTGGCGGGCGTGCCGGCGGGAGACTGGGCGCCGGCCGGAGCGAGCGGCAGCAGCGCGCAGAGGAGGAGGAGCGCGCCGAGCGCGCGTCCTGCCCGTCGCGACGGGGGCATCAGGGCGCCATCGCGGTGCGGCCGGCGCGCACGGCCTCGACGACGTCGCGGATCGAGTCGATGACGAGCTGCGGCTGGTCCTTGTGGATCTCGTGGCCGCTGTCGGTCTGGGTGACGTGCCGCGCCCCGGGGACGGCGGCGGCGAGGGCGGCCTGCGACTGCTTGGCGGCGCGGTCGGTGACATAGCCGAAGTCGGGCGGGATGTCGGGCGGCAGGGTGCCGTCGGCGATGAAGCCGGGCACCAGCGGCCCCCAGGGATGGTCGGCGCTGAGCACGACGAGCGGCATCGGCCGGAGCGGCGGGGCGGCGAGGATCTGGTCGAAGCTGCGGTCGGGGTCGAGCTGCTCGATCTCGGGATAGAGCTTCAGCGTCTCGGTCATGTCGCCGGAGATGAGGGCGCGCTGGATCGTCCATTCCTCCGGGGTCTCGGCGGCGCGGAGGCCTTCGGAGAGCGCGTCGACCAGCACCATGCCGGCGACGTCGTCCGGCCAGGTCCGGGCGTAGAGGCGGGCGATGACCCCGCCGTAGGAATGCGCGACGAGCACGACCGGGCTGGCGATGCCGGCGGCGGCGAGGAGGGCGTGCAGGTCGGCGGCGGCGTCGGCGGCGGTCGCCGGCTGCGGCACCGGGTCGCTGCGGCTCGGGGCCTCGCCGAAGGGGGTTCCCGGCCGGTCGTAGGCGCAGACGCGGGTGAAGCCGGCGACGGCGGCGAAGACGTCGGGCTTGCCGGGGACGGCCTCGGTCCAGTCGGCCGCCGAGGCCTTGGCGCCGGCGACGATGACGACGGGCGGCGCTCCCTCGCCCCGGCATTCGACGTAGATCCCGCGGCCCCCGCCGATGTCGACGGGACCGGCAGTGTCCGCGGCAAGGGCTGCGGCCGGGGCGGCGGCGAGGAGGAGGGCGGCGAGGCGGGGCTTCGGCATGGGGCGCTCCTGGTTCGGCCGGAGCGCAGCTTGCCAGAAAAGCCGGCGGGACGGGCACGAATTCGGCGTCCGGCCCCCGGACTCGTCAGTCCACGGGCGCGTCAGTCCACGGGCAGCGTCCGGGCCTCGGCGTCGGCGACGAAGGTGAGGTCGAGGAGCTTCTGGATGCGGGTGGCGTGGCGGAAGTCGGGCTCGCCGTTCTGGCCGGAGAGCAGCGCGATGACGAAGCGCTCCTCGTTGCGCGGGGTCGGCGGGCAGGGGTAGGGGGTCCAGGTCTGGGTGTCGATGTCGGGGCCGAGGCAGACCTCGAGGCTCGAGTCGAGGTGGTTGGCCCAGATCTTCAGCGCGCCCCGGTCGCCGTGGATCAGGAGGTCGAGGTCGTTGAGCTTGCCGGTGGCGAAGCGGCTCATGTGGACGACGCCGAGGGCGCCGTTGGCGAATTCGACCGTCATGGCGACGCTGTCGTTGACGTCGAGGGTGTAGACGTCGATGGCGCCGCCGTCGGCCTTGTCGAAGGTCTTCATCCGGGCGGAGAGGCCGGTGATGTCGAGGCCGGTGCCGTAGGTGGCGAAGTCGAGGATGTGGACGCCGATGTCGCCCATCACCCCCTTGGAGCCGTGGCGGGAGGAGAGCCGCCAGAGCCAGCGCTCCTCGGTGCGCCAGTCGCCCCAGTGGCGGCCGGTGAGCCAGGACTGCAGGTAGCTGGCCTGGACGTGGCGGACCTCGCCGATCTCGCCGGCGTCGATCATCCGGCGGGCGGTCTGCAGCGCGCTCGCGTTGCGGTAGGTGAGGTTGACCATGTTGACGAGGCCGGCGGCCTCGGCGGCCTCGGTCATCTGCAGCGCGTCGGCGTGGTTGAGGGCGAGGGGTTTTTCGCAGAAGACGGGCTTGCCGGCGGCGAGGAGCTGCATCGTGGTCGGGTGGTGGGCGGCGTCGGGGGTGGAGTTGACGGCGGCGTCGAACCCGTCCCAGGCGATGGCGTCGGCGAGGCTGCCGAAGGCGTTGGGGATGGCGTGGGCGGCGGCGAAGTCGCGGGCGCGCTCGGCGTTCATGTCGGCGGCGGCGACCAGCTCGCAGCCGGGGATGAGGGCGAACTTCTCGGCGTGGGTGCGGGCGATGGCGCCGGTGCCGAGGATGAGCAGGCGGCGGGCGCCGTCGGTCATCGGTAGCCCTCCTCGCCGGGCTTGTGGAGCTTGGGGCCCTTCTCGGCGATCCGCTCGGGGGCGCGGTCGACCGGGACGTTCGGGGCCTCGGCGACGTCGGTCCAGGCGGGGGCCGGGTTGTGGGCCCAGTGGACGGCGTTGCGGAGGAGCTGCCGGACGGTGGCGTCGTGGTAGGTGGGGTAGGTCTCGTGGCCGGGGCGGAAGTAGAAGATGCGGCCGGCGCCTCTTTGGTACGTCAGGCCGGAGCGGAAGACCTCGCCGCCCTCGAACCAGGAGACGAGGAGGGTCTCGAGCGGCTCGGGGACGAGGAAGGGCTCGCCGTACATCTCCTCGGACGGGAGCTCGATCCGGTCGCCGAGGCCGGCGAGGATCGGGTGGGAGGGGTTGGTGGCCCAGAGGCGCTCGCGCTCGCCGGCCTCGCGCCAGCGCAGGGAGCAGGGGGTGCCCATCAGGCGGCGGAAGATCTTCGAGAAGTGGCCGGAGTGGAGGACGATGAGGCCCATGCCCTCGTGGACCCGCTGGGCGACCCGGTCGACGGTGGCGTCCTCGACCTGGCCGTGGGCCTTGTGGCCCCACCAGAGCAGGACGTCGGTGTCGCGGAGCCGGTCCTCGGGGAGGCCGTTCCCGGGCTGGTCGAGGGTGGCGGTCGAGGCGTCGATCCCCGGGTCGGCGTTCAGGGCGGCCGCCAGGGCGGCGTGGATGCCCTCGGGGTAGACCGACTTCACGAGGGGGTTCTCGCGCTCGTGGACGAACTCGTTCCAGACGACGGCTCGGATCATGGGGGTCCCTCCCGAGGGTTGGATCGGGGGAGAGTGAAGGGGTT
>NZ_CALLYO010000526.1 GCF_937858865.1 uncultured Amaricoccus sp.
GGCTTCGTCTTCATGGACACCCCGGGCTACGACCCGGTCGCCACCACCGGGCAGATCGCCGGCGGGGCGCAGGTCGTCGTCTTCACCACCGGGCGCGGGTCGGCCTTCGGCTCGAAGCCGGCGCCCACGATCAAGGTGGCGACCAACGACCGGCTCTACGCGCAGATGCCGGACGACATGGATATCAACTGCGGCGACATCGTGTCGAAGGGCGTGACCATCCAGGAGAAGGGCGCCGAGATCCTCGAGAAGATCCTCGCGGTCGCCTCGGGCGAGAAGACCAAGAGCGAGGGCCTCGGCCTCGGCGACAACGAGTTCGTGCCCTGGCAGGTCGGCGCCGTCATGTGAGGGCGATCGCGCGCAGCGGGTCGCCGCCGTCGATCAGGAGCCGCCCGCCCGGCGCCAGCGCCGCGGCGGGCCGCGGGAGCGCCCGCCGGCCGGCCTCCGGGTGGCGAGAGGCGCATCCGGCCATGGGACTTCCCATGCCGTCCGAATGCAATAGACTGCCGCCCAAACAACCAGGACGGGAGCGAGCGACGCATGGGACACGCCATCACCTTCGCGCAGCAGAAAGGCGGCGCGGGCAAGACGACCGTGCTCGCGCATCTCGCCGCCGCCTGGGCGGAGGCGGGGCGGCGGGTGGCGGTGATGGACCTCGACCCGCAGCAGTCGCTGACCCGCTGGGCCGCGCTGCGCGCCGACCCGGCGATCGAGGCGATCGAGTCGCGCGACTACCGCGCCGGCAGCGACATCAAGGCGGCGCGGCGCAGCCACGACGTCGTGCTGATCGACTGCCCGGGCGCCGCCTCGAGCCTGCTCGAGAGCGCGATCCGCGAGAGCGACCTGGTGCTCGCGCCGTGCCAGCCCTCGGTGATGGACGTCTGGGCGCTCGAGTCGGTGGTGGCGACGGCCGACAGGCTGAAGCGGCCGATCCGCATCCTGCTCAACCGGGTGCCGCCGCGGCTCGGCAGCCTCGAGGAGGTGCTGGGCGCGCTCGGCAAGAACCGCGCCCTGCTCCTCGCCACCCAGATCGGCAACCGCAACGGCTACTCGCGGGCGATGCTCGACGGCCGCACCGCGCAGGAGCTCGCCCCCCGCTCCACCGCCGCCGCCGAGATCGCCGGCCTCCGCGCCGAGCTGACCGCGCTGCTCGCCCGGCTCTGAGGGCGCGGGTGGGCACGCGTGCCCACCCGAGCATCCCATTGATCTAACAGGATTACTCCAGATCCATCAACCAGATGGAAACCATCGTTAACGGATGCTAGTGCATCGCGGGGCGCCCGGGCGGCGCCCCGGAGCGGATCAGCGCGCCTTGATGCTGATCCTCTTCTCGTTCGCCTGCTTCGCCGGCGACTTGGGCAGGGTGACGGTCAGCACGCCCTTGGCGAAGCTCGCCTCGATCCTGTCGGCGTCGACGTCCTCCGGCACCGGGAAGCTGCGCTGGAAGGAGCCGTAGCGCCGCTCCGAGAGGTGATAGGCCTTGTCGCTCTCCTCGCGGGTCTCGGTCTTCTGCCCGCGGATGGTGAGGGCGCCGTTCGCGACCTTGACCTCCACGTCCTTCTCGTCGAGCCCGGGGAGCTCGGCGGTAATCTCGTAGCCGCCGTTCTTCTCCACCAGGTCGGTCGCCGGGGCGAGCCGCAGCCCCTCCGCCCGCGGCCAGGCAAGGTCGAGGCCGGGCATGCGGCCGAACATCGGCCAGCGTCCGGGCCGGAAATCCTCGAAGACGCGGTCGATCTCGCGGCGCAGGGTGTCGAGCGGCGACCAGATTTCCTCGCGGCGGGCGGGGGCCCCGCTCTCAGTCTGCGAGGCTGTCGTCTTGGCGGGAGTGTCTGCCATGGGATCCTCCATCTTTCGATCGCCGGCGGGGGAACCTCGGACTCCCGCCGGGCAGCCCTTAGATGGTTCGGGAGCCGCGACGCGGCAACTCCCCGCCGCCTGCGACACTTGCGCGCGGCCTCCGGCTCAGGGGCAGGGCATCAGGCGCACCGCGGGGCCGGGCCGTGCGCCAAGCTCGAGGCAGCGGCCGGCGGCGCAGAGGGTCCAGCCCTCGCCGGTGGCGCCCGAGGCGGCGAGGACGAGCGCGCGCTGCGGCGGGAGGCGGGGGGCATAGACCCACCAGCCGTCGACGAGCGCGCCCCCGGGCGGCGGCTCCATGCCGGCGCCCGAGCCGCGGATCCGGGCCGCGACCAGCTCGAGGCCGGCCGGGGTCAGCCGCCAGTCCTCCTCCCAGCGGACATGCTCGACGGAATGGGTCCAGGCGAGGGTGAAGGCGGTCACCGCGAGGCGCAGCGTTTCGGCGCCGGCGAGGCAGAGGCTCATGCCGGCGCGGCGCGCAGCCGCCACCAGTGGAGGCCGACGAGGCCCGCTGCGAGCGCGAAGCCCGCCTCGTCGGTCAGCGGCAGCGCGAGGACGAGCAGGATCGCCGCAGTGGCGGCGAGCCCCCGCTCCCAGAGCCGCATCGGCCCGACGAGGAAGCCGACCACCGCCGCGCCGAAGAGGGCGATGCCGAGGCAGGCCTTGAAGAGGATGTAGGCGACCTCGACCGGATAGCCGAAGGCGGCGGCGATGGCGCCGCCGTCCTGCAGCATCAGCGAGGGGGTGAAGACCGCCATGAAGGGCACGACGTAGCCGGCGACGGCGAGCTTGGTCGCCTGGAAGGAGATCTTCAGCCCCGAGACCCGCGCCATCGGCGCCGCCGCGAAGCAGGCGAGCGCAACCGGCGGGGTCAGGTCGGCCATGATGCCGAAGTAGAAGACGAACATGTGGCTGACGAGGAGCGGCACGTCGAGGGCGAGGAGCGCCGGCCCGGCGATCGAGGAGGTGATGATGTAGTTGGGGATGGTCGGGATGCCCATGCCGAGGACGAGGCAGGTGACCATGGTGAGCACGAGCGAGAGCAGGAGGTTGGTCTTGCCGATGGCGATGATCGCGCCGATGAAGGTCGAGGCGATGCCGGTCAGCGTCAGCGTGCCGATGACGATGCCGACGATGGCGCAGGCGATGCCGACCGGCACCGCGTTCTTCGCCCCCTCGGCCAGCGACTCGACGCAGATGCCGAGCGTCGCGCGCCCGCCGCGGAAGAGCGCGCAGGCGAGGACGAGCCCGCCGACGACCAGCGCGAGGACGTCGACCCCGTAGCGCAGGAAGGCGGCGGCGCCGAGCCCGAGCGCGACCCAGAAGACCAGGCGGAAGGCGAAGGGGCCGATGAGCGCCGCGAGCGGCATGCCGAGGATGAGGACGATGGTCAGCGCCAGCCCCATGGTGCCGGCGAAGATCGGCGTGTAGCCGGCGAAGAGCAGGTAGACGAGGACCGCGAGCGGCAGCACCAGCGGCCAGTGCTCGCGGATCGCCGCCCAAGGGCTCGGCAGCTCGGCCTTCGACATGCCGCTGAGGCCGAAGCGGCCCGACTCGATGTGCACCATCCAGAAGCAGGCGCCGAAGTAGAGGAGCGCCGGGAAGATCGCCGCCTTGACCACCTCGGCATAGGGGATGTTGAGCGTCTCGGCCATGATGAAGGCGACCGCCCCCATCACCGGCGGCATGATCTGCCCGCCCATGGACGAGGTCGCCTCGACCCCGCCGGCGAACGCGGCGCGGAAGCCGAAGCGCTTCATCAGCGGGATGGTGAACTGCCCCGACGCGACCACGTTGGCGATGCCCGAGCCCGAGATGGTGCCCATGAGGGCCGAGGACATCACGCAGACCTGCGCCGGCCCGCCGCGCCAGGCGCCGCAGACCCCGAGCGCCACGTCGTTGAAGAGGGCGATCATCCCCGCCCGCTCGAGGAAGGCGGCGAAGACGACGAAGATGAAGATGTAGGCCGCCGAGACGTAGACCGGCGTGCCGTAGATGCCCTCGGTGCCGAAGGCGAAGGTCTCGACGATGAGCGCGAAGTCGTAGCCGCGGTGGACGAAGGGCGGCGGCAGGTGCTGGCCGAAGAAGCAGTAGGCGAGGAAGAGCCCCGAGAGCACGGCGAGCGCGACGCCCATCAGCCGCCGCGCCGCCTCGAAGACCAGCACGATGAGCAGCGTCCCGACCGCGAGGTCGGCGGTGGTGAGGAAGCCGGAGCGGCGGATGAGATCGGCGTAGAAGACCCAGTTGTAGAGGCCGGTGCCGAAGCCGAGGAGACCGAGCAGCCAGAGCCAGGCCCGCGTCGCGGGGCGCGTCGCCCGGAGGTTGGCGAGCAGGCCGAAGCCGAGCAGCAGCAGGAAGCCGACGTGCATCGCCCGCACGATCTGGCTCGGCAGCGTGCCGTAGGCGGCCGTCCAGATCTGGAAGGCCGAGAAGGCGACGGCGATGCCGAAGGCGACCCGGCCGGAGAGGCCGCTGCCGAACCCCTCGGGCAGGCCCTCGACCGGGAGCTCGGCGTGAGCCCCGGCCGGGGTTTCGCTCAGGCCCGCCATGCGGCTACTTCAGGATGCCCGCCTCGCGGTAGTAGCGCTCGGCGCCGGGGTGCACCGGCACCGGCATCCCGTCGAGCGCCTTGGCCGGGTCGATCGCCTTGGCCGCGGCATGGGCGGCGGCGAGCCGGTCGAGGTTCTCGAAGAGGAGCCTGGTCATGGCGTAGACGACCTCGTCGGGCACATCGGCGCTCGTCACCAGGAAGTTGCCGACCGCGGCGGTGGCGACGTCGGCCTCCTGGCCGTCGTAGGTGCCGGCCGGGATGGTCGCGCTCAGGAAGGGCGCGCCGATCTTCCCGACGATCTCGGGCGGCACCGCCACCACGTTGATCGGCACCGAGGTGGCGAGGTCGCGGATCGAGGCGACGCCGAGGCCGGCCGACTGCAGCGTCGCGTCGAGCTGGCGGTTCTTGATGAGCTCGACCGATTCCGCGAAGGGCAGGTACTCGACCCGGCCGAGGTCGTCGTAGCTCATGCCGGCGGCGGCGAAGATCGCCCGTGCGTTGAGCTCGGTCCCCGAGGCCGGTGCGCCGACCGAGAGGCTCTTGCCCTTGAGGTCGGCGAGCGTCTCGATGCCGGAGTCCCTGGTGGCGACGATCTGGATGTAGTTCGGGTAGATGGCGGCCAGCCCGCGCAGCTTCTCGAGCCTGCCGGGGAAGCCGGCCTCGGTGTCGCCCTCGGCCGCCGCCTTCACGCTGTCGCCGAGCGAGAAGGCGATCTCGCCCTTGCCCTGCTCGAGCAGGTTGAGGTTCTCGACCGACGCCTTGGTCGCCTGCACCTGGACGCGCGCGCCCTCGATCCCCTCGGCGTAGATCTCCGAGAGCGCCACCCCGAGCGGGTAGTAGACCCCGGAGGTGCCGCCGGTCAGCACGTTGATGAACTGCTGCGCCCCGGCCGGAACGGCGGCCGCGGCCGCGATGGCGGCGCCCGCCAGAAGCATCCTCATCCGTGCAAACATGCGCCCTTCTCCCTGCTTTCGTTGTCGGGCGCGCCCGCCGGGCCGCCTGCGGGCGACTCTAGGCGAGACGATCCGCTTGCCAACCCGGAAATCGCATCTCCGCCCCGGGGTGGCAGGGCGGCTGAGGGCCTCGCGCTCTCTTGACAGGGCCGCGCGCATCCCGGATGCAGGGCCATTCGCACATGCAGCAGAAGCGGGGGCCGCGCATGAAGAAGAAGGTCTACGAGAACGCCGCGGCAGCCCTCGACGGCCTGCTCTTCGATGGGATGTCGATCGCCGCCGGCGGCTTCGGCCTCTGCGGCATCCCCGAGCTGCTGATCGCGGCGATCCACGATGCCGGGACGAAGGAGATCACCGTCGCCTCGAACAACTGCGGCGTGGACGACTTCGGCCTCGGCGTCCTGCTGAAGGACCGGCGGATCCGGAAGATGATCTCCTCCTACGTCGGCGAGAACGCCGAGTTCATGCGCCAGTATCTCAGCGGCGAGCTCGAGCTCGAGTTCAACCCGCAGGGCACGCTCGCCGAGCGGATGCGCGCCGGCGGCGCCGGCATCCCGGGCTTCTACACCAGGACCGGCGTGGGGACCGTCATCGCCGAGGGCAAGGAGCACAAGGAGTTCGACGGGGAGACCTACATCCTCGAGCGCGGCCTCGTCGTCGACCTCGCGATCGTGAAGGCCTGGAAGGGCGACGAACAGGGCAATCTCGTCTACCGGAAGACGGCGCGCAACTTCAATCCCAACGCCGCCACCTGCGGGCGGATCTGCGTCGCCGAAGTGGAGGAGATCGTGCCCCTGGGCTCGTTCGACCCCGACTGCATCCACACCCCGGGCATCTTCGTGCACCGCATCGTCCAGGGGCCGCACGAGAAGCGCATCGAGCAGCGCACCATCCGCGCCGCCTGAGGAGAAGAGCCATGTTTCCCAGCGACGACGACGCCGGCACGACGGCGATCTCCTATACCGACCAGTTCCTCGAGGCGGGCATCGCCAAGCTCGACGCGCTCTTCGGCGCCGGCTACGCCAAGGCGAACCCCGCCGCGCTCGCCGCCTACCTGGCCGCCTGCGCGAGCAACCTCAATGCCTTCATGCTGGCCGCCACCTCGCTCGACGACGGCGCCTTCGACGAGGCGCTCGCCGCCTTCGAGGAGCAGATCCTCCAGCCAGCACCGAAACCGAAAGGGAGACGCCGCTGATGCCCTGGGACCGCAACCAGATGGCCGCCCGTGCCGCCAGGGAGCTGAAGGACGGCATGTACGTGAACCTCGGGATCGGCATCCCGACGCTCGTCGCGAACTACATCCCCGAGGGGGTGGACGTGACGCTGCAGTCCGAGAACGGCATGCTCGGCATCGGCCCCTTCCCGACCGAGGACGAGGTCGACGCCGACCTCATCAACGCCGGCAAGCAGACGATCACCGAGCTCAGGCGCACCTCCTACTTCTCCTCGGCCGACTCGTTCGGGATGATTCGCGGCGGCAAGATCGACATGGCGATCCTCGGCGCAATGGAAGTCTCCGAGGAGGGTGACCTCGCCAACTGGATGATCCCCGGCAAGCTCGTGAAGGGCATGGGCGGGGCCATGGATCTCGTCGCCGGCGTGAAGCGCGTCGTCGTGGTCATGGACCATACCTCCAAGCACGGCGAGTCGAAGGTGCTGAAGCAGTGCACGCTGCCGCTGACCGGGCTCAAGGTGGTCGAGCGCATCATCACCAACCTCGGGGTGCTCGACGTGGTCGAGGGCGGCCTCAGGATCGTCGAGCTCGCCGACGGCGTCAGCGAGGCGGAGCTGCGCGCCGCCACCGAGGCGACGATCGTCTGACGCGTCCTTGGCATCCGGCGGCGGCTTCCGGCCGGAGCCGCTGCCGGAACTGGCAGGTCCGGCCGCCGCGCGCTAGACTTCCGGCTTCGGGAGGGCGGGCATCCACATGGCGAACGTCGAAGGGCATGAGGGCGAAGGCGAGGCCGCGGCGCTGGCGCGGTTGCTCGACCCGGTCGCGCTCGAGGCCCGCCTCGCCGAGGCCCGCGCCCGCCGCAA
>NZ_CALLYO010000527.1 GCF_937858865.1 uncultured Amaricoccus sp.
GCCGTCGCCGCCAGCCAGCCGAGCGCCGCGGGGTCGAGGATCGTCGCCGAGGGCGCGCCGAGGTTGAGGGCGAGGCCCGTCCCCCGCCCCGCCAGCAGCCGCACGGCGCGGCGGCCGGAGAGGGCGACGAAGGGCGCCGGTTCGCCGAGGAAGTCGGCGAGCCGGTCGTCGCGGTCGAAGGCGAGGACGAAGGGCCCCTCGGGGAGGTCGAGGACGAGCGGGCTGAGCTCCTCCGCCTCGCCCGGCGGGGCGGCGAGGACGAGGAGGAGCTCGGCGTCGAGCACCCGCTCGTAGAGCCGCAGACGGCGGGCGGGGTCGTCGGGGTCCGCCGCCTGCTCGCGGTGGGCGCGGTCGATCGGGGTCTCGCTCATGCCGGCACCGTCTCGAGGAGGCGCGCGACGCGGGCGCGCAGCTCCGGCACCAGCTCGGCCTCGAACCAGGGGTTGCGCTTCAGCCAGGCGGTGTTGCGCCAGGAGGGATGCGGCAGCGGCAGCAGCCCCGGCCCGGCGGCGCGCCAGTCGCGCACCGCCTCGGAGACCGGGCGCGCCCGGCCGAGGTGCCAGCGCTGGGCGTGGCCGCCGATGAGGAGCGTCAGCCGCACCGCCGGCATGGCGGCGAGCGCCCGCGCCCGCCAGGTCTCAGCGCAGAGGGGCGGCGGCGGCAGGTCCGAGCCCTTGGCGTCGTAGCCCGGGAAGCAGAAGGCCATCGGCAGCACGGCGAAGAGGCGCCGGTCGTAGAAGGCGGCGCGGTCGACCCCGAGCCAGTCGCGCAGCCGGTCGCCGGAGGGATCGTCGAACGGGCGGCCGAGCGCATGCACGCGCGCGCCCGGCGCCTGGCCGCAGACGAGGATCGGCGCGGTCTCCGACAGCCAGGGCACCGGCCGGGGCGCGTGCGCCGTCGCCGTCGCCGCGAAGCGCCCGGCGCAGAGGCGGCAGGCGAGAATCTCCTCGGTGAGGGCGGCGAGCGACATGCCCGCTACCTGCGCCCTCGGACCGGCGAAGGCAAGGCCGCGCCCCCGCGGCCGCCGTCACGCCCGACGAGAGGGACTCAGCTCCGCGGCCTGGCGTTCTCCGGATCGTAGAGCGGCCGGTAGCCGACGCCCGCGACCTCGACCGGATAGGTCTCGCCGAAATACTGCACCGCGAGCTTGCGGCCCTCCTGGCACCAGGCCCAGGGCAGATAGGCGAGGGCGATGTTCCTGCCGATGCTCGGCCCGTAGGCGATGGAGGTGGTGTAGGACCGCCGCCCGAGCGCGTCGACCAGCGTCTCGCCGGTCGCCGGGTCCAGGACCGGCAGCGTCCCGACCGGATAGCGTGCGACGCCGCTGAAATCGACGTTGCCGGTCATCACCAGCGTGCAGAGCATCGCCGGCTGGTGCGCGCGCGCCCGGTGCTCGAGATGCCTCGCCTTGCCGCGGAAGTCCGCCTCCTTGACCTTCGGCCGGGCGAGGTCGGCCTCCAGCAGGTTGTATTCGGTCAGCAGGTCGGCGTTCTGCAGCCTGAGACTCTTCTCCAGCCGCCGGCTGTTGGCATAGGTCTCGACGCCCACCGGCATCACACCCGTAGCGCGCAGCGCGTCCCAGACCGCAAGGCCGTCCTCGTAGGCCATGTGCAGCTCCCAGCCCTGCTCGCCGACGTAGGAGATGCGGAAGGCGGTCACGTCCTTCCCCGCGATCCGGACCGGCCGGATCGCCGCAAACGGAAAGTTCTCCTTCGCGAGCGCGTCCGGATCCTCGACCACCTTCGCGAGGTTCACCCGCGCGTTCGGCCCCCAGATGCCGATCGTCACGACCTTCTCGGCGACGTCGGTGATCGTCACGTCGAGGCCCCGGTCCTCGGCCACCCGCCGCATGTAGTGGAAGTCGCGCGGGCCGGCGTCGGCGCCGTTCACCATGCGGATGCGGTCGGCCATGCGGAAGACCGTGAAGTCGGCACGCACCATGCCCTCGTCGTCGAGGAAGTGGGTGTAGATGCCCTTGCCGATGTTCGCGTCCCCGCCGATCCGCGCCGCGCAGAGCCACTCCATCAGCGCGACATGGTCCGGCCCCGCGACGTCGGTGATGTGGAAGTGCGACAGGTTGATGAGCCCGCAGTCCTCGCTCATCGCCAGCTGCTCGGCGTTCGACACCCGCCAGAAGTGCCGGTTGTCCCACTCGTTCCCGCGCACCGGCACGCGGTCGGCGTATTTCTCCAGCAGGTGCTCGTTCGCGGCATAGCCGTGCGCCCGTTCCCAGCCGCCGAGCTCCATGAAGTAGCCGCCGAGTTCCTTCTCCCGCTCCCAGAAGGGCGAGCGGCGGATGCCGCGCCCGCCGGCGAAGGGCTCGCGCGGGTGCACCGGCGGGTTGTAGATCTTGCGCGCCGTCTCGGTGCAGCGCGCCGCGATGAACTCTTCCGTCAGCGCGAAGGGGTTGAAGCGGGCATAGTCGATCCGCGCATGATCGATCTCGGTGCGCCCGTCGGTCATCCAGTCGGCGACGAGCTTGCCCATGCCGGGGGCGTCCTTGACCCAGATGCCGACCGCGTACCAGAGCCCGCGCACCTTCCGGCTCTCGCCGATCGAGGGCCCGCCGTCGGTCGTCACCTGCAGCAGGCCGTTGAACGAATGCCCCTCGTTGTAGCCGAGCTCGCCGAGGATCGGCGTCAGCTCCATCGCCCGCTCCAGGGGCTCGAGCACCTGTTCCATCTCGAGGTCGCGCTGCGACGGCGAGAGCCGCGCCTGCTCCTTCTCCAGCAGGTCGCGGGGGTGGACGAGGCGCGGGTTCGTCTCCTCGTAGTAGCCCCATTCGATCTGCCCGCCCTCGGCGGTCTTCGGATCGCCGGTGTCGCGCATGTAGGCCGAATTGCCCTGGTCGCGCATCAGCGGCCAGCCGATCTCCGCGCCCGTTCCGGCGAACTGGTCGTACGGCCCGAAGAAGGTCAGCGGATGGTCGACCGGCATAACCGGCAGGTCCTCGCCGGCCATCCCGGCGACCAGCCGCCCCCAGAGGCCGGCGCAGACCACGACGCGGTCGGCCATGATCGTGCCGCGGGTGGTCACGACCCCCCGGATCCGCCCGTCCTCGATGACGAGCGACGTCGCCGGGGTGTTGGCGAAGGCCTTGAGCTTCCCCGCCGCCTCGGCCCGGTCGACGAGCTTGCCGGCGACGGTCTGCGAGCGCGGGATGACGAGGCCGGCGTCCGGGTCCCAGAGGCCGCCCTGGACCAGGCTCTCCTCGATCAGCGGGAACTTCGCCTTGATCTCGGCCGGCTCGATCAGCCGCGCGCGCGTGCCGAAGGCCTTGCCGGAGTCGACCTTGCGCCTGATCTCGGCCATCCGCTCGTCGTCTCCGACGCGCGCCACCTCGATGCCGCCGATCCGGGCGTAGTGGCCGAGCCTCTCGTAGAAATCGACCGAGTAGAGCGTCGTCCAGCAGCTGAGGAAATCATGGCTGGTCGCATAGCAGAAGTCCGAGGCATGCGCCGTCGAGCCGATGTCGGTCGGGATGCCGGACTTGTCGATGCCGACGATGTCGTCCCAGCCGCGCTCGGCCAGGTGATGCGCGACCGACGCGCCGACGATGCCGCCGAGCCCGACGATGACGACCCTCGCCCGTTCGGGAAACGCTGACATTCTTCCTCCTCCTGGCTCCGCGGGAGCTCACCTGCCGCCCGTCACCCGCCGCACCAGGTCGCCCATGGTCATCCCGTGGTCGAACTTCCCCGTCTCGAGGAAGGCCACCACCTGCGCGATGACGAGGGGGTTGTTCATCAGGAAGGTATGCGTCACCGGCATGACGATATGGTCCGCCATCCCCTCGATCCGCGTGCTCTCCACCGACACCGCCCCGTCGTCCGGCCCCGGAATCACCGCCGAGAACAGGGGGTTGACCGAACGGTTCCCCGCGATCACCCCGAGCTCGAAGTCGACCGGCCCGAGCCGCTCGGCGATCCCGCCCGCGGTGCCGAGCTCCTGCCCGGCCGGCCCCGTCGCCAGCTCGAAGATCGGCAGGTCGGCGAAGAGATCGACCACCTCCGACCCCTGGTTCGGCGGCGCCAGCATGACGACCCGCCCCATCTCCTCCGGCCGGTTGAGCTTCAGCCACCCCCGCGCCAGGATCCCGCCCATGGAATGGGTGACGAAGTTCACCCGCGCTTCGCCGCATTCCGCAACGGCATCGGTGACATAGGCGAGCGCATCCTCCACCGTCATCTCGGTCGAGGGATAGCCGCGGTTCACCACCCTGAACCCGGCCGCGGAGAGCATCTCCTCCATCACCAGGAACGAGTTCCCGCTCCGCCCCAGCCCGTGCAGCAGCACCACGCACTCCTCCGCCACCGCCGTCACCGGCGCGGCGAGCAGGGCGAGAGCGAGGAGAAGGGCGCGCGACATGCCGGCAGGCTAGCGCCTTTCCCGCCGCTGTCCAGCACCCTTCGGCGCAACCCGCGCCGGCGCGATCGCGTTCCCCGCCCGCGGCGCCTCCGGCCACCGATAACCGTTTGGCTACGGCGCGCGCGGCGCCATGCTGCGCATCGAGAGCATCCGCCGATTCCCCGGGGAGAGGGGCCATGACCGACCTGCTCCACCCGCTCGCTCCGGGGACGCCGCTCCGCTACTGGCGCGTCTCGGCCGTCGCCGAGGCGCGCTACGACCTGCCCGACGCGCCGATGTCGGGCGGGATGGATTCCGCCTTCTTCCTCACCCGCGACCGCAACTTCATCCCGCACGAATACCCCTGCCGCACCGCCTTCGCCGCCGCCCGCCGCGGCCGCCGCCCCGACGTCCGCGGCACGCCCGTCTTCACCCGCAACTGGCTCCCCTTCGGCGCCCCCTCGCTCGACCTCTCCGGCTTCTGGTTCCGCCCCACCCGCCTCGCCGCCTGGGCCGAGACCCTCGTCCTCGCCGAAGCCGCCGGCCCCGCCCGCCTCCGCCTCGCCACCTGCGGCGGCGCGGTCCTCTTCCGCGACGGCACGGAAGCCGGCCACCTCGCCCCCTACACCCGCAACAGGGAGGCCGGGACCGAGATCGCCCTCCCCCTCGCGGCCGGCGAGAACCGTCTCCGCGTCTTCTTCGACGACCTCGCCGAGCGCGACACCCGCTTCGGCTTCCGGCTCGACTGGCTCTCCGGCCCGCCCGCCCGCCAGGGCAACCCCTTCGACGCGCCGCCCTCCGCCGTGGAGCGGCTCGAATCCGCCCTCGGTTCCATGCACTTCGAGGCCCCGGCCTACACCACGGGCGAGGTCGCCCTCGCCCTCCCCCTCGCCCTCGATGGCCCCGCCCGCGCCACCATCGAGATCGAGGGGGAGGGCATCCACCCCCGCCACGTCACCCTCGTTCGCGAGGCCGCCGGCAACCGCCTCCCGCTCGGCCCGGCCGAGTCGCTGCCGCCCGACTTCCGCCGCTATACCGTCACCCTCGAAGCCGCCGGCTTCACCGCCTCCCGCACCCTCGGCCTCGAGATCGCCCGCGATCCCGGCCCCCCGCCGCCCGACCGCATCGCCGAGGCGCTGGCCACCGCCGCCGCCACCGGCGAGCCCGACCCGACGACCGCGCTCGCCCGACCGAGGCGATGATCGAAGCCTTCCTCCACCCCATCGCCGACTGCTGGGACTGCGCCGACTTCTACCTCGTCCCCCTCCTCTGGATCCGCGCCCGCCACGCCGCCGACCTCTCCCCCGGCCTCGCCGAGAGGATCGACCGCACCCTGCTCGCCTACCGCTACTGGCTGGACGAGCCCGGCAACGACGTCCAATGGTACTTCTCCGAGAACCACGCCCTCCTCCTGCACACCTCCGCCTACCTCGCCGGCCACCTCCTCCCCGCCGCCCGCTTCGCCCGCTCCAACCGCACCGGCACCGAGCAATCCGCCACCGGCGCCGCCCGCGTCCGCGCCTGGCTCGACCACTTCGAGCGCTGGGAGATGGCCGAGTTCAACTCGGCCCCCTATTTCCCCATCGACCTCAAGGGCCTGACCGCGCTGCAGGCCCTCGCCCCCGACGCGGACATCCGCGCCCGCGCCGCCCGCGCCATCGCCCGCCTCCTCGAGATCGTCGCCAACTCCGCCCACCAGGGCATCCTCACCGCCGCCCAGGGCCGCTCCTACGAGCACTCCCTCCGCGCCGCCGCCTCGCTCGAGCTCTCCGCCATCGCCCGCCTGCTGTGGGGCAAGGGCTCGATCGGCGCCCGCCTCCACGCCCTCCCCCAGCTCGCCCTCTGCCTCCGCGACCACGGCCTCCAGCTCCCCGACCTCACCGCCCGCGCCCTCTGGCAATCCGACGCCGAGCAGGAATGGTCCTTCCGCCAGGGCGAGAACGGCTTCGCGGCGCTCACCCACTGCAAGACCCGCGCCTGGGCCCTCGGCACCGCCGCCGGCTACCGCTGGCGCGAATGGGGCTACCAGGAGACCCTCGTCCACGCCCGCATCGGCGCGAACCCCCAGGCGCAGATCTGGCTCAACCACCCCGGCGAGCTCCTCCAGTCCGGCTCCGCCCGCCCCTCCTACTGGGGCGGCAGCGCCTCGATCCCCCGCGTACAGCAGTACCGCGCCCTCGCGCTCGTCGCCTTCGACGGCACGGAACCGCAACCCGACCTCGCCCACGCCTGGTTCCCCCGCCCCGCCTTCGACGAGAGCGACGTCCAGGGCCGCACCGCCTTCGCCCGCTCCGGCGAAGGCCTCGCCGCCCTCGTCGCCGACGGCCCGCTCGAGGAAGTCACCGACGGCCCGAGCGCCCGTTGCGAGCTCCGCCGCGCCGGCCGCCGCGCGCGCTGGCTGCTCCGCCTCGGCGCCGTGACCGCGGGCGGCGACTACGCCGCCTTCCGCGCCCGCTTCGCCGCCCTCGCCCTCGCCGAGCACCCGGACGGCCGCATCGTCGTTGACGATCCCGACTATGGTATGGTCGAGTTCGGCCCGGACGGAACCGTGACGGCCGAAGGCCGCACCCTCGACCCCGCCCGCTGGACCATCCGGGGCACGCGGACGGAACGCGAAGGCTTCCAGGGGAGGACACCATGAAGCTCCGACTGACCACGCTCGCCGCCCTGCTCCTCGCCACCCCGGCCGCCGCCGGCGACGTGCGCCTGATGTGGTACTCCGACGGCGTCGAGGGCGCGGTGATCGAGGACCTCGTCCAGCGCTTCATGGCCGAGAACCCCGGCATCAACGTCATCCTCGACAACGTCGCCTACCAGGTGATCCAGGAGCAGCTCCCGATCCAGCTGCAGGCCGGCCAGGGTCCCGACATCGCCCGCGTCACCAACCTCAAGGAGCAGGCCGACCACTGGCTCGACCTCACCCCCTACCTCGCCGACCCCGACAGCTGGCGCACCAGCTTCGCCGACACCCTCGACTGGATGCGCCCCGACGGCTCCGACGCCATCACCGGCTTCATGACCCAGCTCACGCTGACCGGCGGCTTCGCCAACGCCACCCTCTTCGAGCAGGCCGGCGTCCCCCTCCCCGGCGACAGCGCCACCTGGGACGACTGGGTCGAAGCCTCGGCCCAGGTCGCCGAGGCTCTCGACCTCCCCGCCGCCTTCGCCATCGACCGCTCCGGCCACCGCATCTCCGGCCCGAACGTCTCCTACGGCGCCAACTACGTCGCCGAGGACGGCAAGCCCGCCCCGGTCGACGAAGGCGTCCGCACCTTCGTCGGCAAGCTCGTCGAGTGGACCGAAGAGGGCAGGATGCTCCGCGACGTCTGGGTCTCCGCCGCCGGCTCCACCTACCGCGCCGCCGCCGAAGACTTCATCAACGCCCAGATCCCCTTCTACTATTCCGGCAGCTGGCAGGTGGCGAACCTCTCCACCAAGATCGGCGACGCCTTCGACTGGGTGGCGACCGGCTCTCCCTGCGGCACCGTCGCCTGCTCCGGCCTGCAGGGCGGCGCCGCGCTCGTCGCCATCAAGTACACCAGGAACCCCGAGGAGGTGGCGAAAGTCATGGAATGGCTCGCCAGCGAGCCGGTGGTGAAGGAATTCTCCGAGCGCACCCTCTTCCTCCCCGCCCACCAGGGCGTCATCGCCAAGGGCGGCCTCCAGTTCGTCAGCGACGACCCGCACGTCCAGCCCGCGCTGGAGAAGTTCGTCGCCAGTTCCCAGCTCGTCGCCCCCGCCGCCCAGCTGCTGCCGCCCTGGAAATGGGCCAACGCCTACTACGGCGCGCTGGTCACCCGCACCAGCCAGGTCATGGCCGGCGAGCTCTCCCTCGACGACGCCTTCACCCGCATGGACCAGGACATCGCCGACGCCGTGGCCCAGGCCGCCCAGTGATTCCCGGCGTCCCGCAAGAGGCTGCGGGCGCGCCCGCAACCTCTTGCCATCCCCTCGACGCCCGAAAATATAGACCCGCCCTGTCCCCACCTCAGGGACATGCGCGACGCAATGTCGCGCAGGCACCGTTTCACCTTACTTTCACCTTTTTCATAAATATATCTCGAAGTATACTTCACGCGACATTTACTCGCGCGCACATGCGCCCACGCCCACCGTTTCGACTTCCCCGCTACGTGGACCGGGCCGCATGAAGCTCGCCACCGCCCCCCTCGCCGCCGCCGCCCGCCTCCTCGACCCGGCCCTGCGCGCCCTCCAGCGCACCACCGGCGAGCGCGGCATGATCGCCTTCTTCCTCCTGCCCAACATGGCGATCTTCGGCATCTTCGTCCTCTTCCCGATGCTCACGAACTTCGCCTACTCGGTCACCGGCGGGAACGCCCTCTTCCTCGCCGACCGCTCCTTCGTCGGCGCCCAGCACTACGCCCGCCTCGTCGACTGCCAGAACCACCTCGACCCGATGACCTGCCGCGACGACAAGTTCTGGACCGCGGTCTGGAACACCGCCCGCTTCGTCCTCCTCCAGGTCACGCTGATGACCGCCGCCGCCATGATCACCGCCCTCATCCTCAACCGCAGCCTCCCGGGCCGCTCCTTCTGGCGCGCCGTCTTCTTCTTCCCCGTCCTCCTCTCGCCCGTGGTCGTCGGCCTGATCTGGCGCTGGATCCTCCAGCGCCAGGGCCTGCTCAACTGGGCGATGGACAGCCTCGGCTTCGACACCGTCAACTGGCTGACCGAGCGCACCTCCGCCTTCGCCGCCGCCGTCGGCGTCTCGGTCTGGGCGCACATGGGCTTCTACGCCCTCATCCTCCTCGCCGGCCTCCAGGCCATCCCGAAGGACCTCTACGAAGCCGCCGAGATGGACGGCACCCGCCCCACCCGCGTCTTCCTCCGCATCACCCTCCCCCTCCTCCTCCCCAACCTCCTCGTCGTCATCGTCCTCGCCCTCATCCGCGCGGTCCAAATCTTCGATGAGGTCTACGTCCTCACCGGCGGCGGCCCCGGCACCTCCACCCTCTTCCTCACCCAATACATCTACGAGATCGGCTTCGCCTCCCTCCTCCGCAACCCCGGCCTCGCCGCCGCCGCCTCCATCCTGATGGGCGCCGTCCTCGTCCTCCTCACCCTCGCCCAACTCGGCCTAGCCCGCCGCGCCGAACGCAAATGACCGCCCTCGCCTTCCTCACCCGCCGACGCGGCGGCCCCGGCTGGCACTGGACCGACATCGTCACCTGGGCCTGGCTCCTCTCCGGCCTCCTCGTCATCTTCGGCCCCGCCCTCTGGCTCGTCGCCTCCTCCTTCAAGACCCCGCAGCAGCTCGCCCAGTTCCCCCCGACCCTCCTCCCCTACATCGCCCAGACCGCTACCGTGAACGGCGAGCCAAAACCCCTCTACCGCGTCACCTTCGAGGACGGCACCACCCGCACCCTCGCCGAGCTCCGCCGCGTCGGCATCGTCGCCCAGATGGCCAACCCCGCCGCCCCTGACGAGACCTTCCGCGTCCCCATCGCCGACCGCCAGCCCGTCCGCTCCCTCGGCCTCGCCTGGACCAACTATACCGAGCCCTTCCTCCACTTCGACTTCCTGACCTACCTCAGGAACTCCGTCTTCGTGACCGTCGCCGCCACCCTCATCACCCTCCTCACCAACTCCATGGCCGCCTTCGCCCTCTCGAAGTACGACTTCCGCGGCCGCGGCACTGTCATGCTCCTCATCATCGCCACCCTCATGGTCCCGCTCTCGGTGATCCTCGTCCCCCTCTACTCGGTCATCTCCGCCCTCGGCCTCTTCAACTCCCTCTGGGGCGTCATCCTCCCCACCGTCGCCACCCCCACCGGCGTCTTCCTCCTCCGCCAGTACATGCTGACCATCCCCGACGAGCTCATCGACGCCGCCCGCATGGACAAAGCCAGCGAGTGGCAGATCTACTGGCGCATCATCCTCCCCCTCACCGCGCCCGCGCTCGCCGTCCTCGCCATCTTCTCCGTGGTCTGGCGCTGGAACGACTTCCTCTGGCCGCTCATCGTGCTATCGCGAAAAGAGCTCTACACCCTGCAGGTCGGCCTCAACACCTACGCCGGCGAGCTCAACGTCCAATGGCACTACATCCTGGCCATGACCGTCGTCACCATGATCCCCGTCGTCCTCGTCTTCGTCGTCCTGCAACGCTTCATCACCACCGGCATCGCCTCCGCGGGGATCAAGTGACCGCCCACACCCCCCACCGCCCCCCTGCCGCCCGCCGGCGCAGGCCTTGCGGCCCGCCCCGCCGGTTGGCGGAAGCGCCGCGCCGGCCGCCCGCGTGCGGCTGCGTCCCGCCCGCGGCGCGCGTCTCCGCCAACGCCGGCGGCACCGTCTCCCACCCCCCGGCATCCGGAAAACCCGGTTACCCGTCCCGCCGCCGGGCACTCCGCCCTTCCCTATCGGGCAGGTTCCCCC
>NZ_CALLYO010000528.1 GCF_937858865.1 uncultured Amaricoccus sp.
GCCGCCGCCCGCCAGTGCGCCTCGTGCGCGACGAAGTCGGGCAGCACCCGCTCCCAGGACCATTCCTCGTCGCCGAGCAGCTCCGCCCAGCTGTCGTAGTCGCGCGCCTGCCCGCGCATGTAGATCATGCCGTTGATCGACGAGCAGCCGCCCAGAACCTTGCCGCGCGGATAGCGCAGCCGCCGCCCGTTCAGCCCCGGATCGGGCTCGGTCATATACATCCAGTCGGTGCGCGGATTGCCGATGCAGTAGAGATAGCCGACCGGGATGCGCACCCAGTGATAGCGGTCCGACCCGCCCGCCTCGAGCAGCAGCACCCGCCGGGCCGGGTCGGCGCTCAACCGATTGGCGAGCAGGCAGCCCGCCGTCCCGGCCCCGACGACGATATGATCGAAGCCGGCAGGATCGTCGGCATCGGCCATGCGGCCACCTCGCGGGTTCCCCGCGCGACGCCGCGCGTCGCGCTCCTCCGCAGCCTTGCGCGAACGAAAAATTCCGCGCAAGCTCGAAAGCTGCTGCGGCACGGACCGGATCGTGCGCGGGACCGGATCTTGCGCGAGACTGGCCGACGGGGAGGAACACGGTTGGAACGGGAGAAGGCGGTCGCCCGCGGCCGCGGGCGCAGCGCGGCCGGCCGGCGAGGCGGCCGATGACACCGCCCGTGATGCCGCCCGTAACGTCGCCGGTGACCCCGCTCGTCTCGCTCGCCGGCGTCTCGAAATCCTTCGCCGGCGTGCGTGTCCTCAAGGACGTCGACTTCGACGTCCTCCCCGGCGAGGTGCACGCGCTCCTCGGCGAGAACGGCGCCGGCAAGTCCACCCTCATCAAGGTCATCGCCGGCGTGCACGCGCCGGACGGCGGCACCATCACGATCGGCGAGCGGGAGCTCGCCGCCGTCACCCCGCGCGACGCGGTCGAGGGCGGCATCGCCACCGTCTACCAGGAGCTCCTGCTCTTCCCCGAGCTCTCGGTCGCCGAAAACGTCTTCCTCGGCCACGCCCCGACCAGGGGCCTCGGCCGGCTCGACTGGACGCAGATGCGCCGCCGCGCGCGCCAGCTCCTCGACAGCCTCGACAGCCACGACCTCGACGTCGACGCCAAGGTCGGCACCCTCTCGGTCGCCAACCGCCAGCGGGTCGAGATCGCCAAGGCCCTGTCGCAGAACGCCCGCGTCCTCATCATGGACGAGCCGACGGCGGCGCTCGCCGACGCCGACGTCCGCCGCCTGATGGACGTCGTCCGGCGCCTGCGCGCGCGCGGCGTCGGCATCGTCTACGTCAGCCACAAGCTCCCGGAGATCTTCGAGCTCGCCGACCGCGTCACCGTCCTGCGCGACGGCGCCCTCATCGGCACGAAGCCCATCGCCGAGGTCACCGAACAATCCCTCGTCGCCATGATGGTCGGCCGCGAGATCGACCACCTCTTCCCCAAGCCCGAGCCGGCGATCCGCGAGACCGTGCTCAAGGTCGAGGGCCTCGCCTGCGGCGACCGCTTCCGCGACGTCTCCTTCGAGCTCCGCCGCGGCGAGATCCTCGGCATGGCCGGCCTCGTCGGCTCCGGCCGCACCGAGGTCGCGCTGACCATCTTCGGCATCACCCCCGCCACCGCCGGCACCATCGAGCTCGAGGGCCGCCCGGTCGCCATCACCTCGCCGCGCCATGCGTGCGATCTCGGCATCGCCTACGTGCCCGAGGACCGCGGCCTGCAGGGCCTCGTCCGCCCGATGACCATCGCGCAGAACGTCTCGATGGCCTCGCTCCGGAAGGTCGCGACCGGCATCTTCATCCGCTTCGCCGACGAGGCGCTGCGCGCCGCCGCCTCGATCAAGCAGCTCGGCACCCGCGCCCGCGGGCCGGACCAGGTGGTCGGCCAGCTCTCCGGCGGCAACCAGCAGAAGGTCGTCCTCGGCAAGTGGCTGGAGACCAACCCCAGGATCCTCATCATGGACGAGCCGACCCGCGGCATCGACGTCGGCGCCAAGTCCGAGATCCACGCCCTGATGGGCCGCCTCGCCCAGGAGGGGATGGCGATCCTGATGATCTCCTCCGAGCTTCCCGAGGTCCTCGGCATGTCGGACCGCGTCCTCGTCATGCACGCCGGCCGCCTCGTTGCCGCCATCGACCGCGCCGACGCCAACCCCGAGTCGGTCGGCGCCGCCATGGCCGGCGCCGCGGCGCAGGAGGCCGCCTGATGGCCGCGCCCGACCTGCACGCCGCGCCCGACTTCCACCCGAAGCGGTCGCTCGCGGCGCGGATCGTCTCCGCCTACGGCCAGGAGATCGTCATCGCCGCCGCCATCGTCGCCCTCTTCGTGGTGGTGAGCACGATCAACCCGCGCTTCCTCGGCACCAACAACCTCAACACCATCATCGCCGGCAACGCCTATATCGCGGTCGCCGCCATCGGCATGTCGATGGTCATCATCACCGGCCAGATCGACGTCTCGGTCGGCGCGCTGATCGGGGTCCTCGCCACCATCTCCGGCAACCTCGCCGTCTCCGGCGCGCCGGTCTGGATCGCCTGGATCGCGCCCGTCTTCATCGGCGCGGCGATCAGCGGCGTCACCGGGGCGCTGGTCGCCTACGGGCGGCTGCCGTCGATCGTCGTCACCCTCGGCATGCTCTCGATCCTGAAGGGGGGGCTGGTCAGCGTCACCGGCGGCGCCTGGATCAACCACCTGCCGCCGGCCTTCCAGCTGGCGCAGCAGCGCTGGCTCGGCCTGCCGGTGCCGATCTGGTTCATGGTCGCGCTGACCCTCCTCGCCTTCCTCTGGATGCGGAACACCGCCTTCGGCCGCTCGCTCTATGCGATCGGCGGCAACCCGGAGGCGGCGCGCGCCGCCGGCATCCCGGTCGAGCGGCGCATCGTGCAGACCTTCATGATCCACGGCGCCTTCGCCGGCATCGCCACGATGATCTTCGCCACCCAGCTCCGCGTCATCCAGTCGACCGTGCCCCCGAACCTCGAGCTCACCATCATCACCGCCTCGGTGATCGGCGGCGTCTCGATCCTCGGCGGCACCGGCACGGTCATCGGCTCGACGCTCGCGGCCATCCTCTTCGCCGCCATCGGCTCGGCGATGATCTTCGTCAACGTCTCGGCCTACTGGCTGCGCGCGGTGATCGGCTTCCTCATCCTCGTCACCGTCCTCGTCGACATGGCGCGGCGCAACCGCGAGTTCCGCCAGTGACGGCGAAGAAGCTCATCCGCCACGAGACGATCCTCGCGCTCCTTGTCATCGTCGCGCTCTTCGTGCTCGACCGGCAGTCCGACCGCTTCTTCACCGTCGACAACCTGTTCAACCAGGGCCGGCTGATGACCGAGGTCGGCCTCATCGCGCTGATCATGACCTTCGTCATCGTGACCGGCGGCATCGACCTCTCGGTCGGCTCGATCGTCGGCATGACGGCGATCGTCCTCGGCGTCTTCTGGAAGAACCTCGGCCTGCCGCTGCCGCTCGCCATCCTGCTCGCGCTCGCCGTCGGCACCTTCGCCGGCTTCGTCAACGGCATCATCATCACCCGCTTCCGCGTGCCGGCGCTGATCGCGACCCTCGGCACCCTCGCGCTCTACCGCGGCATCGCCGAGGGCATCTCCCAGGCCCGCTCGGTGCGCGGCTACCCGGAATGGTTCTTCGTCCTCGGCCAGGGCAGCGTCCTCGGCGTCCCGACCCAGCTCTGGATCCTCGGCCTCGTCGCCCTCCTCAGCGCGGTGGCGCTCGCCTATACCACCTGGGGCCGCACCACCTACGCCATCGGCTCGAACGAGGTCGCCGCCCGCTTCTCCGGCCTCGGCGTCGACGCGACCAAGATCGCGATCTACGCCGCCTCCGGCTTCGCCGCCGCGCTCGCCGCCGTCATCTTCGTCTCCCGCGTCTCCACCACCCGCTCCGACATGGGCACCGGGCTCGAGCTCGACGCCATCACCGCCGTCGTCCTCGGCGGCACCTCGATCTTCGGCGGCCGCGGCACGGTCGTCGGCACCATCCTCGGCCTCATCCTCATCCAGGCGCTGAAGAACGGCCTCTCGCTCGCCGGCGTGAAGAGCGACGGCACCGTCGTGCTCATCGGCGCGGTGCTGATCCTGACCATCCTCGTCTCGAATCTCTTTCACCGGGACGCAAACCGATGAAGACTGCGCCACAACCACAACACGGAGGAAACTGATGTTGCGCACCATGCTCGCGGCGGTCGCCGCGCTCGCCCTGTCGGCGGGGCTCGCCGGCGCCCAGGGCTGGACCGGCGGCGACGACCTGCCGACCAACCCGCTGCCCTGCGACGGCCCGGCGCCGGCGCCCGAGCCGATGGCCTACAACGGCGGCGAGCCCGCCAACCCGCCCGACCGCAACGGCAAGCCGCTCACCGTCGTCGACGTGCCGAAGCTGATCGGGGTCGGCTACTTCGACGCCACCTCCAAGGGCATGCAGGAGGCCGCGGCCGAGCTCGGCAACATGACCATCACGACCGACGCCCCGGTCGAGGCCAATATCGACGACCAGATCACGGTGATCGACAACTACATCACCAAGGGCGTCGACGGCATCCTCTTCGCCGCCAACGACGGCGTCGCCATCGCCCCGGTGCTGAAGAAGGCGCTCGCCGCCGGCATCAACGTCGTCGGCTACGATTCGAACGCCGAGCCGGACGCCCGCCAGTGGTTCGTGAACCAGGCCGAGTTCAACGGCGTCGCCAAGACCCTCGTCGACAAGATGGCCGAGGAGATCGGCGCGGACGGCTCCTTCGCCATCGTCACCTCGACCTTCACCACGCCGAACCAGGCCCGCTGGATCGCCGAGATGGCCGCCTACCAGGCCGCCTGCCACCCGGAGATGAAGTGGCTCGAGACCGTCGAGGCGCAGGAGGACAACATCCTCTCCTTCAACCAGGCCAACACGCTCATCAACAAGTACGGCGACGAGCTGAAGGGCATCTTCGGCATGACCTCGATCGCGACGCCGGCCGCCGCCGACGCCGTCACCCAGGCCGGCCAGTGCGGCAAGATCGCCGTCGTCGGCCTCGCCACGCCCAACGCCATGCGGCCCTACATCGAGAGCGACTGCGTGAAGTCGACCGTGCTCTGGAACCCGGTCGACCTCGGCTATGCCGCCGCCCACGTGCTGCGCGCCACCGCCGACGGCACGCTGAAGCCGGGCGACACCTCGGTGAAGGCCGGCAAGCTCGGCGATCTCGCCGTCATCAAGGGCTCCGAGATCCTGCTCGGCGACCCCTTCGTCTTCACCAAGGACAATGTGAACGACTTCGACTTCTGAGCGCCGCCGACCCGAGGGGCATCCGCCCGCCGGATGCCCCTCTTTTCGACATTCACCAACGATTAACACCATGAATCCCCGCAATATCATCGGCTTAGGTATAGTTTCGCGCGCGAAATCCCTTCATTTCGCACCCGGGAGACGCTGACCCTTGGCCGAGGAATACGACCATATCGTCATCGGCGGCGGCGCGGCCGGCTGCGTCGCCGCCGCCCGCCTCGTGACCGACGGCGGCCGCCGCGTCCTGCTGCTCGAGGCCGGCTACTCCAACCGCCACCCGCTCCTCGACATGCCGCCGGGCATCTTCAAGCTGATCAACGGCAGCAAGTACATGACCTACCACTCGACCGTCCCGCAGGAGCACCTCGGCGGCCGGGTCCACGACGTCCCCCAGGGCAACGTCCTCGGCGGCGGCACCTCGGTCAACGCCCAGGTCTACATGCGCGGCCGCCCGTCCGACTACGACGAATGGGACGCCCTCCTCCGCGCCAACAACGACGGCGCCCCCTGGGACTGGCCGACCGTCCTCGCCCACTTCAAGCGCATCGAGGGCAACGCCCGCCTCCTCGACGACCTGCACGGCGCCGACGGCCCGCTCCAGGTCACCGACCCCGGCCATGTCGACGACATCTCCCGCTGGTTCGTCCAGTCGGTCCAGGCCAGGGGCGAGCCCTTCACCGCCGACTTCAACGGCCCCACCCAGCGCGGCACCGGCTTCTACCAGTTCATGAACCGCAACGGCCGCCGCTCCTCGTCCGCCTACGCCTACATCGAGCCGCTCCGCCGCGACCCCCGCCTGACCGTCAGGCTCCAGGCCCGCGTCCGCCGCATCGAGATCGAGAAGGCCCGCGCCACCGCCGTCACCTGGACCGACGCCGCCGGCGCCACCCACACCACCCGCTCCCGCGGCGACATCGTCCTGACCGCCGGCGCCCTCGTCACCCCGAAGCTCCTCATGCTCTCCGGCATCGGCCCGGCCGACCAGCTGCAGGAGCACGGGATCCCGGTCGCCGTCGACGCCCCCGGCGTCGGCCAGAACCTCGTCGACCACCCCGAGGTCCCGGTCATCGCCGTCGCCAACGGCCGCTACGGCTACTACCGCCAGGGCGCGGGCTGGCGGATGCTCTGGAACGGCATCCAGTTCAAGACCTTCGGCACCGGGCGCATCCTCAGCGTCGGCTTCGAGGCCGGCGCCTTCATCAACCCGATCGACCCCGACGCGCCCCCCTCGATCCAGGCCTTCTGCGTCCCGATCGTCTACCTCGACCGCGATCTGCTCCAGGTCTTCGACGACACCTGGGGTGTCACCATCACCACCGTCGTCGTGAAGCCGAAGTCCCGCGGCTGGGTCAGGCTCCGCTCCGCCGACCCGGACGACAAGCCGCTGGTCTCGCCGCACCTCCTGAAGCACCCCGACGACATGGCGACGATGATCGCCGGCCAGCGCTACTTCCGCGACGTCCTCCTCACCGGCCCGCTCGGCAAGCGCATCGAGAGGGTGATCGCCCCGGAGGGCCCCGACCTCTCCGACGAGGTGATGGCCGCCCACTGCCGCCGCTTCGTCAAGACCAACTACCACCCGGCCAGCACCGCCCGCATGGGGGCGGACGGCGACCGGATGGCCGTCCTCGACGCCCGCCTCCGCGTGCGCGGCATCGAGAACCTCCGCGTCGCCGACATGTCGGCGGTGCCGAACATCAACGCCGGCAACACCGCCGCGCCCGCCATGATGCTCGGCGACCGCGCGACCGACTTCATCCTCGGCCTCGACCAGCCCCGCGCGTCGGCGGCCGCCACATCCCAGGGAGCCCAGCCATGATCCTCGACCTCTTCCGCCTCGACGGAAAGACCGCCCTCGTCACCGGCGCCACCCGTGGCATCGGCCTCGGCATCGCCACCGCGCTGGCCGAGGCCGGCGCCCACGTCATCATGTCCTCGCGCCAGCCGAAGCCCGAGGTGGTCCAGGCCCTCAAGGACCGCGGCTTCCGCATCGACTACCTGCAGGCCGACGTCAGCAGGCCCGCCGAGGTCAGGAAGCTCGTCGAGGACGCCGCCGCCATCGACGGCAGGCTCGACATCCTCGTCAACAACGCCGGCGTCGCCCAGCACGGGACGACGCACGACTTCACCGAGGCGCACTACCGCAAGATCATGGACATCAACCTCGACAGCGTCTTCTACGCCTGCCAGGCGGCGCTCGGGCCGATGCGCCGGCAGAAGGGCGGGGTGATCCTCAACATCGGCTCGATCTCCGGCTACATCTCCAACATCCCGCAGCCGCAGGCCGCCTACAACGCGTCGAAGGCCGGCGTGCACATGCTGACCAAGTCGATCGCCAGCGACTACGCCGCCGACAACATCCGCGTGAACGCGATCGCCCCGGGCTACATCGACACCGACATGACCGCCGGCGGCTTCGCCAACCCCGACTGGGCGCCGACCTGGCGCAGCATGACCCCGATGCCCAAGGTCGGCACGCCGGAGGACATCGGCGCCGCCGCCCTCTACCTCTGCTCGGACGCCTCCGGCTACGTGACAGGCGAGGTGCTGGTCATCGACGGCGGCTACCTGACCCGCTGACTAGGCCGGCCAGAGTTCCGACAGCGGGAAGGAGACCGCCTCGACCGGCGCACCCGGACCTCATCGCCTCCGACGATAGCTGAATTGTGGCGCCCAGTTGCTATGCCGCTCGGGCGCACGATAATGTGCCGGGCGGCCCCTGGCCCGCCGATAACAACCAAGGGAGGACGAACCATGAAGACGCCCATCGTCGCCGTGCTGCTTGCGGCGACCGCCATCGGCAGCACCGCGCTCGCCGACACCGCCGACAAGCGCATCGCGCTCTCCAACAACTACGCCGGCAACTCCTGGCGCCAGGCGATGCTCCGCAGCTGGGAGAAGGTCACCGCCCCCGCCGTCGCCGACGGCACGGTCGCCGCCGCCGACGCCTTCACCACCGCCGAGAACCAGGTGACCGAGCAGGCGGCGCAGATCCAGAACCTGATCCTGCAGGGCTACGACGCCATCGTCATCAACGCCGCCTCGCCCGAGGGCCTGAACGGCGCGATCAAGGAAGCCTGCGACGCCGGCGTCACCGTCGTCACCTTCGACGGCATCGCCACCGAGCCCTGCGCCTGGCGGATCGCCGTCGACTTCCACCAGATGGGCAAGGACGAGGTCCTCTACCTCGCCGAGAAGCTGCCCGACGGCGGCAACCTCCTCGAGATCCGCGGCCTCGCCGGCGTCTTCGTCGACGACGCGATCCACTCCGGCATCGAGGAGGGCGTCGCCGAGAACCCGCAGTTCAAGATCGTCGGCTCCGTGCACGGCGACTGGGCGCAGGACGTCGCCCAGAAGGCCGTGGCCGGCGTCCTGCCCAGCCTGCCCGCCGACATCGTCGCCGTGGTGACGCAGGGCGGCGACGGCTACGGCGCCGCCCAGGCCTTCGCCGCCACCGACCGCCCGATGCCGACGATCATCATGGGCAACCGCCAGGACGAGCTCGCCTGGTGGAAGGAGCAGAAGGACGCCTCCGGCTACGAGACCATGTCCGTCTCCATCGCCCCCGGCGTCTCCACCCTCGCCTTCTGGGTCGCCCAGCAGATCCTCGACGGCAAGGAGGTGCCCAAGGACCTCACCGTCCCCTTCCTCCGCATCGACCAGGACAACCTCGAGACCAACCTCGAGGC